>NZ_JBIAUE010000012.1:0-248171 GCF_042892615.1 Streptomyces sp. NPDC001750
AGGCGCTGTGCCGCCGCCTTTCCGTTCTGCGCGTCCTCGACGAGCCTGGCCATCCGGGCCAGTTGCGTGTCGGCGCCGATCCGGGTCGCCTCGACGACCAGCCGGCCGGAGGCGTTCACGGTGGCCCCGGTGACGGAGTCGCCGACGCCCACGTCGACCGGGGCGGACTCCCCGGTGAGCATGGAGGCGTCCACGGCCGATGCGCCCTCGACGATCGTGCCGTCGGTGGCGATCTTCTCGCCGGGCCGTACGACGAAGCGGTCGCCGACGGCGAGACGGCTCACGGGAACGCGCACCTCCCTGCCGTCGCGAAGGACGGAGACGTCCTTCGCGCCCAGGTGCATCAGCACGCGCAGGGCGGAACCGGCCTTCCGCTTGGAGCGGGCCTCCAGGTACCGGCCGAGCAGGATGAAGGTGATGACGCCCGCCGCGACCTCCAGATAGATGGTGGAGGAGGCCCCGTGGCGCGAGGCGATGAGGTCGAAGCCGTGCCGCATCCCGGTCACGCCCGCGTCGCCGAGGAACAGGGCCCACAGGGACCAGCCGAAGGCGGCGAGGGTGCCGACCGAGACCAGGGTGTCCATGGTGGCCACGCCGTGCCGCAGATTGGTCCAGGTGGCGCGGTGGAAGGGCAGCCCGCCCCAGACGACGACGGGCGCGGCGAGAGTGAGGGAGAGCCACTGCCAGTCGTCGAACTGGAAGGCCGGGATCATCGAGAGCAGGACGACGGGGGCGGCGAGGACCGCCGACACGGTCAGGCGCTGGCGCAGTGCGGCGAGCGCGGCGTCGGCTTCCCGTTCGGCGGCGTCGGCGGGCTGCTCGGTGACGTCGGCCGACCGGTCGGCGGTGCCGGTGGGCCGGTCAGGGGGGACAGTGGCCCGTGCTGGGACATCGACCCGCCCGGTGACGTCGGTGGACCGGTCGGCTTCGGTACCGGTCCGGGGCGTGGGAGGTCGTGCCGGGGCCCGTGCCGGGGCGGGGGAGGATACGGGCTGGGCCGTGTAACCGGTCTTCTCGACCGTGGCGATCAGATCGGCGATCCCGGTGCCCGGACCGAACGACACCCGGGCCTTCTCGGTCGCGTAGTTGACCGTGGCGGTGACGCCGTCCATGCGGTTGAGCTTCTTCTCGACCCGGGCCGCGCAGGAGGCGCAGGTCATCCCGCCGATAGCGAGTTCGGCCCGGAAGTTGTCGGTCGCCGGTGCCCCGGCTTCCGTCGCGCTGTGCATGTCCGAAACTCCTGAAACGCCGACCGGGCCGTACCCCACCAGTATCTGCTGGCAGGTCGGGCCCGGCGACAACGCGGGTGATGCGGCTCGGCCCGGGGAGCGGCTTCGTCCCGGGCTCGTGGTCAGGCCGTGGCGCCGACGAGCTCGTAGCCCGCCTCGTCGACCGCGGCGCGCACGTCCTCCTCGGACAGCGGGGCGTCGGAGACGACGGTCACCTGGCCGGTGGAGGCCACCGCCTTCACCGAGGTGACGCCCTTGATGCCGGAGATCTCCTCGGAGATCGCCCCCTCGCAGTGGCCGCAGGTCATGCCGGACACCTGGTAGACGGTGGTCACCGCGCCCGCCGCGGAGTCGACGTCGGCGCTGTCGTGGCAGGAGCCGCTCGGCGAGCAGCAGGAGCCGGTGGCCTGGGGAAGCTGGGTCTCGACGGTCATGGTGTTCTCCTCTTCGACTCTTCGACTGCCACTCTTCGGCCGCGACGTTCCGGCCACGGCCTTCCGGTCGCGGTGAGCGCGAAACGGCATGGCGTCGGGAACCCGGCGGGTCCGGTGGGCTCCGACACTGCACTCTATACCCCTAGGGGGTATGAATGCGAGTGCCCCCGCCGACGGGCGAGTTCCACCGGTGGATGAGTCGCCTCACATCGGGGGGTGGGGGAGCGGGCTCGTACGGCTCGGTCCCGCGTGCCAGAGCGCCGACCAGGTGGCCTCGGTGACCAGGCCGTTCGGCGCGAGCGGGGGATGGTCCGCCTGGAAGCGCCGCACGGCCAGGAAGGTCTGCGGCCCGAACCGACCGTCGAGAGCGGACCACGGCAGGTAGTGACGGTTGGCGAGCATGCACTGGATCTGGGAGACCCGGTCGCCCCGTTCTCCGTACACGGTCGGCGCGTCGCCGTCGTAGAAGGCGCAGACCGGGCTGGAACCGGGCGGCGGCACCGGGTTCCGCGGGTCGGCCGACGCGGCCGGGGCGATGGCGAGGGAAGCGGCCAGGGAGGCGGTCAGCGCGGCCACGGCCAGGGCGACGGCCCGCGCCGCCCCGCGCGTCTTGTCCGCCCCGCGTGCCCTGTCCGGCCTGTGTGTCCTGTCCGGCCTGTGTGTCCTGTCCGGCCTGTGTGTCCAGTGGGTCCTGCGGGACAGCAGCGTCTTCCGGGTCATGGTCGGTCCTGCTCCTCGTGCGGTGCGGCGGGGTGCGCGACCGGGGCCGCGCACCGCCCTCTTGTCGAGGACAACACCGCGTACCGCCACGATGTCACTTCCAGGAACCGTTCGGCGTGTCAGCCGGCCCGGTGCGGCCCGGTCGGCGCGCCGTTCCCGGGCGTGTCGACCGGTGCGTCGTTCCTCCGCGGGTCGGTCGGTACGCCGGGGCGGCGCGGGCCGCCGCAGGAGCGGAGGTAGTCCCGGGTGCGGCGGGCGATGGGGAACGGCTTGTCGGGCGGGCACGGGTACATGTCCTGCTCGACGATGGCGAAGAGGTCGACGTCCAGGGCGCGGGCCGCGGCGAGCACGGGTTCCAGCGCGGGCACCCCGCCCGGCGGTTCGCACATCACGCCCCGCGCCACGGCGGGCCCGAACGGCACCTCGTCCGCCACCACCCGGGCCAGGACCTCCGGATCGACCTGCTTGAGGTGCAGATAGCCGATCCGCTCGCCGTAGGTCTCGATCAGTTCGACGCTGTCGCCGCCGCAGTACGCGTAATGACCGGTGTCGAGGCAGAGCGAGACCAGGTCGGGATCGGTGGCGTCGAGGAAGCGGCCGACGTTCTCCGCCCCGTCGATGTGGGTGTCGGCGTGCGGGTGGACGACGACGCGCAGCCCGTACCGGTCCCGTACCTCCCGGGCCAGCCGTTCCGTCTGGGTGGTGAGATCGCGCCACTGCTCCGCGGTCAGCTCCCGGTCCTCCAGGACCTCGCCCGTCCGGTCGTCGCGCCAGAACGCCGGGATGACCACCAGGTGCCCGGCGCCCATCGCCCGCGTGAGTGCCGCGATGCCGGAGACATGCGCCCAGGTCCGCTCCCAGACACCCGGCCCGTGGTGCAATCCGGTGAAGACCGTCCCGGCCGACACCCCGAGCCCCCGGCGGCCGGTCTCGTCGGCGAGCCGGGCCGGATCGGTCGGGAGATAGCCGTACGGACCCAGCTCGATCCACTCGTAACCCGCCTCGGAGACCTCGTCGAGGAAGCGCTGCCAAGGCACTTGCCGCGGATCGTCGGGGAACCAGACCCCCCACGAGTCGGGTGCCGAACCGATGCGGATGCGCGACGGAGCAGGTGCTCGGGAGGAGGAGACCATGCGGCCCAGACTTCCGGGCCCCGGAACCCCTGTCAATCATTCGTCCTTATGTCCGGACATAGCGTTGACAGGGGGTCGGAGGGCCGTTAGACCTTGAACAGCCGTCAGCGCCGCCGGTCGAAGGGATGTGCGCGCCCATGCCCGAGCCGAAGCCCGAGCCGTACGACGTCATCACCATGGGCAGGATCGGTGTCGATCTCTACCCCCTGCAGACCGGCGTGCCGCTGGCCCGGGTCGAGACGTTCGGCAAGTTCCTCGGCGGCTCGCCCTCCAACGTCGCCGTCGCGGCGGCGCGGCTCGGCCGGCGGACCGCGGTGGTGACGCGCACCGGGCGGGACGCCTTCGGGGACTATCTGCGCCACCAGCTGCGGGAGTTCGGGGTGGACGACCGGTGGGCGACGCCCGTCGACGCGTACCCGACGCCGATCACGTTCTGCGAGGTCTTCCCGCCCGACAACTTCCCGCTCTACTTCTACCGCCGCCCCAAGGCGCCGGACCTGGAGATCCGGACCGAGGAACTGGATCTCGACGCGATCCGGTCCGCGCGGGTCTTCTGGGCGACGGGCACCGGCCTGTGCGCCGAGCCGAGCCGCACCTCGACGCTCGCCGCGCTGCGCGCCCGCGGCCGGTCCGGCATCACCGTGTTCGACCTCGACTGGCGCCCGATGTTCTGGGGCGACGCCACGGCGGATGCCGCCACTCCACCGGACGCGGCCGTCACGCCGAACGAACTCGGCCGGGCGCCGAACCCTCACGGTCGGCTGCCGGGCGCCTCCGACCAGGTGCCGGGCGCCTCCGGCCGGGTGACGGATGCCGCCGCCCGTTACCGCGAGGCCCTCGCACTCGCCACCGTCGCCGTCGGCAACCCCGACGAGTGCGCGATCGCGACCGGGGAGAGCGAACCGTACGCCGCCGCCCGCGCCCTGATCGCCGCAGGTGTCGAACTGGCCGTCGTGAAGCGGGGCCCCGCGGGCGTGCTCGCCGTCCACCGCGACGGCACGGTCACCGACGTGCCCCCGCTGCCCGTCGAGGTCGTCAACGGCCTCGGCGCGGGCGACGCGTTCGGCGGGGCGCTCTGCCACGGGCTGCTCGCGGGCTGGGACGCCGCACGCGTCATGCGGTACGCCAACGCGGCCGGGGCCATCGTCGCCTCCCGGCTCTCCTGCTCGTCCGCCATGCCGTTCCCGCACGAGGTCGAGGCGGTCCTGGCCGAGGGGGCCGTCACCGCCCACCGCACCGGAGCCGCACCATGACGCGGCCACGCACCACCCCGTGCGTCGGGTCACGCACCGGCCCGAGCGCCGGGGCACGCATCGGGTCACGCACCGGCCCGGACGTCGGGCAGCACGTCGGCGAGCGACGGGCAGGGACGGGTAGGGAAGAGACATGACGACGGATGACGACGACGAACCGCGCCGCCACCTCGGCGCGGGCAGCACGGCGAGCGGCTCCTACACCCTCGACATCTCTCCGGAACGCGCTGGCTGGGACCGGTCCCGCCTGCGCGTGCTCGCATTGGAGCCGGGTGGAATTCACACGCTCGTCACCGGGGAGAGCGAGTGGATCGTCCTGCCATTGACCGGTGGCTGTACGGTGCATACCTCAGGTGAGATCTTTGAACTGCTGGGCCGGGAAAGCGTGTTCAGTGGGGTATCCGACTTCGCCTACCTACCGCGCGACGCCCACGCACAGATCGCCTCCGGCGCAGGAGGCCGCTTCGCCCTGGCAGGAGCGAAGTGCGAGCGACGACTCCCCGCTCGCTACGGCCCCGCGCCGGAGGTCCCCGTGGAGCTTCGCGGCTCCGGGAACTGCTCCCGGCAGGTCAACAACTTCGCCGCCGCCGACACGTTCGAGTGCGACCGGCTGATCGCCGTCGAGGTCCTCACGCCCGGCGGCAACTGGTCGTCGTACCCGCCGCACAAGCACGACGAGCACCGCCCCGGCGCCGAGTCCGTGCTGGAGGAGATCTACTACTTCGAGGTGGAGCGCGACGGCCTCGGCTACCACCGGGTGTCGCCGTCCCGTCCCGGCGGTACGGACGTCCTCGCCGAGGTCCGCAGCGGCGACGCCGTCCTGATCCCCGACGGCTGGCACGGCCCGTCCATCGCCCCGCCCGGCCGCACCCTGTACTACCTCAACGTCATGGCGGGCCCGGGGGAGCGGGAGTGGCTCATCACCGACCACCCCGACCACGCGTGGATCCGCGACACCTGGTCCTCGCAACCCGCGGACCCGAGACTTCCGCTGTACGGACCGGAGGCAGCCTCGTGAGCGCGTCAGCCACCCGCCGGCTCACCACCGCCCAGGCCCTGGTGACCTTCCTGACCCGCCAGTACACCGAGCGCGACGGCCGTCGGCAGCGGCTGATCAGCGCCACCTGGGGCATCTTCGGCCACGGCAACGTCGCCGGGATCGGTCAGGCGCTCGTCGAGTCCGGCCGGTCCATGCCGTACTTCCAGGGCCGCAACGAACAGGCCATGGTGCACGCCGCCGTCGGTTACGCCCGCCAGTCCGACCGGCTCTCCGCGCACGCCGTCACCACGTCCATCGGCCCCGGCGCCACCAACCTCGTCACCGGAGCCGCCCTCGCCACCGTCAACCACCTCCCCGTCCTGCTCCTGCCCGGCGACATCTTCGCGACCCGGCCTGCCGACCCCGTGCTCCAGCAGATCGAGGTCCCGTACGCGGGCGATGTCTCCGTCAACGACTGCCTGCGCCCCGTCTCCCGCTACTTCGACCGGATCACCCGCCCGGAGGCCCTGATCCCGGCCGCCCTCCAGGCCATGCGGACCCTCGCCGACCCGGCGGAGACCGGCGCGGTCACGCTGGCGCTGCCGCAGGACGTGCAGGCCCAGGCACACGACTGGCCGGAGGAGTTCTTCGCCGAGCGCGTCTGGTACGTGCGCCGCCCCGCCCCCGACCCGTACGAACTTCAGCGGGCGGTACGGGCCGTGCGCGGTGCCCGACGGCCGCTGATCGTGGCGGGCGGCGGGGTACGCCACAGCGGGGCCGGGGAGGCCCTCGCCGCGTTCGCCGCCGCCACCCGCATCCCCGTCGCCTCCACCCAGGCGGGCAAGGGCTCCCTGCGACACGATCACCCCGCCGATGTCGGCGGCATCGGCCACACCGGCACCGCGACCGCCGACGCGCTGGCCCGGGACGCGGACCTGGTGATCGGGGTCGGAACCCGTTACTCCGACTTCACCACCGCCTCCGCCACCCTCTTCCAGAACCCGGCGGTCCGCTTCCTCAACGTCAACATCACCGGCTTCGACGCGCACAAGCTCGGCGCCCTCACGCTCGTCGCCGACGCCCGTACCGCGCTGAAGGCGCTCGACGCGGAGCTCGGCGCGCGCCACCACCGCGTCGACCCGGCCTACGAGACCGAGTACACCGAGGCCAAGAAGGAGTGGGAACGACGGGTGACGGCCGCGTTCACCGCCGACGACCCGCACGCCAGCCCCACCCAGGCCCAGGTACTCGGCCTCCTCGACGCGCTCGTCACCGAGGACGACGTACTGATCAACGCGGCCGGTTCGCTCCCCGGCGACCTGCACAAGCTCTGGCGGGCCCGTTCCCCGCACCAGTACCACGTCGAGTACGGCTACTCCTGCATGGGCTACGAGATCCCGGCCGCGATCGGGGTCCGGCTGGCCGCCCCCGACCGCCCCGTCTGGGCGCTCGTCGGCGACGGCACGTATCTGATGAACCCCACCGAGATCGTCACCGCCGTGCAGCAGGAGCTGCCCGTGAAGCTCGTCGTGCTCCAGAACCACGGCTACGCGTCCATCGGCGGCCTCTCCGAGACGGTCGGCGCCGAGCGCTTCGGCACCGCCTACCGTCACCGCGCCACCGACGGCACCTTCACCGGTTCGCCGCTGCCCGTCGACCTCGCGGCCAACGCCGGCTCGCTCGGCATGCGGGTGCTGCGCGCCAGGACCGTGCGCGACCTGCGCGAAGCCCTCGCCGAGGCGCGGGCCTCGGACGTTCCCACTTGTGTCTACGTCGAGACCGAAACGGCAGACACAGTGTCGGGCCCTCCTCCGGCGCAGGCGTGGTGGGATGTTCCCGTGGCCGAGACGGCCACCCGGCCGTCGGCCGTGAAAGCCCGCGAGACGTACGACCGGAATGCCGCCGACCGACGCCATCACCTCTGAAGCGACGACCGCCGCTCAGTGCCCGGAGACCGCCCTTCCCGCCGGCACCGTCCAGCCGTCCGAAGACGTCACCGAACGCCATCGAACCCCCACCGCACGCCATCGAAGGAGCTCTGTCATGAAGACCGTCAACCACTGGATCGGTGGCAAGACCGTCGAGGGTGCGTCGGGCAACTACGGCCCGGTCACCGACCCGGCCACGGGCGAGGTCACCACCCGGGTCGCGCTCGCCTCCCTCGACGAGGTGGACGCCGCGGTCGCCGCCGCGAAGGACGCCTACGCCACCTGGGGCACGTCCTCGCTGGCGACCCGCACCGCGATCCTCTTCCGTTACCGCGCGCTGCTCGACGCCCACCGCGAGGACATCGCCCGCCTGATCACCGCCGAGCACGGCAAGGTGCACTCGGACGCCCTGGGCGAGGTGGCCCGCGGTCTGGAGATCGTCGAGCTGGCCTGCGGCATCACGACCCAGCTCAAGGGCGAGCTGTCCACCCAGGTGTCCAGCCGGGTGGACGTCGCCGCGATCCGCCAGTCGCTCGGCGTCGTCGCCGGAATCACCCCGTTCAACTTCCCGGCCATGGTGCCGATGTGGATGTTCCCGCTCGCCGTCGCGTGCGGCAACACGTTCGTGCTCAAGCCCAGCGAGAAGGACCCGTCGGCCGCCATGCTGCTGGCCGAGCTGGCCGCCGAGGCCGGTCTGCCGGACGGTGTGCTGAACGTCCTGCACGGTGACAAGGTCGCCGTCGACGGGCTGCTGAACCACCCGGACGTGGCCGCGGTCTCCTTCGTGGGCTCCACCCCGATCGCCCGCTACATCCACGCCACCGCCTCCGCCAACGGCAAGCGCGTCCAGGCGCTCGGCGGAGCGAAGAACCACATGCTGGTGCTGCCGGACGCGGACCTCGACGCCGCCGCCGACGCCGCCGTCTCCGCCGCGTACGGCTCCGCCGGTGAGCGCTGCATGGCGATCTCCGCGGTCGTCGCGGTCGGCTCCATCGGCGACGAACTCGTCGCCAAGATCAAGGAGCGCGCCGAGAAGATCAAGATCGGCCCGGGCAACGACCCGTCGTCCGAGATGGGCCCGCTGATCACCGCCGCCCACCGCGACAAGGTCGCCTCCTATGTCACGGGCGCGGCGGCCCAGGGCGCCGAGGTCGTCCTGGACGGCACCGGCTTCACCGTCGAGGGCTTCGAGAACGGCCACTGGATCGGCCTCTCCCTCCTCGACCACGTGTCCACCGACTCGGACGCGTACAAGGACGAGATCTTCGGCCCGGTGCTGTGCGTGCTGCGCGCGGAGACGTACGAGGAGGGCGTGGCCCTCATGAACGCCTCGCCGTTCGGCAACGGCACCGCGATCTTCACCCGTGACGGCGGCGCCGCCCGCCGCTTCCAGCTGGAGATCGAGGCCGGCATGGTCGGCGTCAACGTGCCGATCCCGGTGCCGGTGGGCTACCACTCCTTCGGTGGCTGGAAGGACTCCCTCTTCGGCGACCACCACATCTACGGCAACGACGGCGTGCACTTCTACACCCGCGGCAAGGTCGTCACCACCCGCTGGCCGGACCCGGCCGACGCACCGGCCGGTGTGGACCTGGGCTTCCCCCGCAACCACTGATCCCACTGCCCCGCCCGCGGTCCCCGATCCACCCCGAGGCGACGGCCCGTCCGGACACACCCCTCCGTGTCCGGACGGGCCGTCGCCGCGTTCCGTGTCCGGGCGGGCCGTCGTTCCTTTCCGCAGCCGGGCGGACCACGGCCCCGGGCGAGCCGTCGTTCCTTTCCGCGGCCGGGCGGGCCACGGCCCCGGGCGGACCGCGTGTGCGTCCCAGGGGCTCACATGCGCCGCAGCCCCAGGTACTGGAGCGCCCCCATGCCCGCCACGGTCAGACCCTGGAACACGATCCAGCCGTTGCCGATCCCCGTCGCCGTCAGCGCGTCCACGAGCACGGCGACCACACTCGCCACGGCCCAGGCGGTGTTCAGGGCGATGACGAAGGTGACCGCGCCCCGGTGGAGCTCGGCCCGGCGGGAGACGGACAGCAGCCACGCCGCGTACACCGTGAGGAACACGCCCACCGCGTACTCCACCGGGCGTGGTACACCGAGGAACGAGTCCAGGACCGTGGCGAGCGCGAGATAGCCGATGCCGTTGGCGCCGGTGAGGACCACGTCCGCCATGAGGGCCGTCCGGAGCAGTCCGTCGGTGCGGGCGACGCCCGCCGTTTCCTTCGTGCCCGGTGCCGGGGCCGTACTCGCGTTCCGGTACGCCATCACTGGGTCCTCCTGTCGTTGTCACGCGGTCTGTCGTGTCGTGCCTTCGGCGAAGGCGCGTGCCGCACGAGGAAGGTACGGACGCACGCGGCACCCGCTCAATTACCTCTGAGGTCATGCGCGTGAACGCGCCGCGCATTTCTCTTATGACGGCGAGTGAAAAGAAGGCTTCCCGTGTGACGCAGGCCACGTGATATGTGCCACTCTTATCCCGATTTGGGGCGTTTGGCGTGTGGGGTGGGTCATGTGGCGGCGGTCACTATGAGGCTCAGTAGTAGGCCTCTCCGAACCCATTCTCCCTGCGTTTCAATGCTCCACGAAGAAATCTCGGATCATTTCCATCGACACCTACGGTGCGTTTTAGTAAAAGGTCCTCGTTGACTTGGATTTCCTCCTCGCATAACAATTTTTGACATCACCCCCCCGATCGAAGAGGAATTGCTGAATGCAGATCACTGCGATGCCCAAGAATTTCGCTCGTATGACCCGCGCCAAGAAGACTTCTCTGGGCGTGCTCGCGGCAGGCGCGGCGGTTGTCGCCGGTGCCGTCGCCGGAGCCCCGGCCGCCTCGGCCGCCACCCCGGCCCAGGCTCCCGCCGCCCCCACCCGGGCGAGTGGCGGCAACGTCGACGCCTGGATCAAGCAGGCGCTGGAGGTCATGCGGGCGAAGGGCATCCCGGGCTCGTACGACGGGATCCACCGCAACCTGATGCGTGAGTCCGGCGGCAATCCGAACGCCATCAACAACTGGGACTCCAACGCCGCCAAGGGCATTCCGTCCAAGGGGCTGCTGCAGGTCATCGACCCGACGTTCAACGCCTACCACGTCAGCGGGACGGCCAAGAACGTCTACGACCCGGTGGCCAACATCACCGCCGCCGCGAACTACGCCGCGCACCGCTACGGCTCCATCGACAACGTCAACTCCGCCTACTGAGCGGGGAAGCCGAAGAACGACCGGGGCAGGGGAGCCGTCATGGCTCCCCTGCCCCGGTTTTCGGCGTCGACGCCGTCGGCGCGGTGCAACTCGCTCGCGGCGTAGCCTCGCCGATGCTGTGATGGGGCCATGAACACCCCGACCGCGACCGCTCCGACCGCGTCCACCGCCCCGTCAGTGCCCGCCCCGGCCACGACCGCTCCGTCCGTGCCCGCCCCGGCCACGACCGCTCCGGTCAGGCCGCAGCACGAGATCCGCGCCCTGTACACGGACACGACGATCACCGTCTACCAGGCGTACGCCCCGTTCATCGGACAGCCGGCGGCGCGCGACGGGCGGTTCCCGGAGGCGTGGAAGCGCGACCGCATGACATGGATCAAGCCGAGCTTCCTGTGGATGATGTACCGCTGCGGCTGGGCCATGAAGGAGGGCCAGGAGACCGTTCTGGCCGTCGAGATCGCCCGCGAGGGATTCGACTGGGCACTGGCCCACTCCGAACTCTCCCACTACGTGCGCGGAGTTCACGCCGACCGTGCCGCCTGGCAGGACAGCCTGCGCCGGAGCCCGGCCCGCGTCCAGTGGGACCCGGAACGCGATCTGCGCCTGGACCGGCTCCCGTACCGTTCGCTGCAACTCGGCCTGTCCGGCGAGGCGTCGCGACGGTACGCGGACGAGTGGACCGTCTCGATCCGTGACGTCACGCCGCTGGCCCGGCGCATCCACGAACACGTGACGGCGGGGCGGCTCGGCGAGGCGACGCAACTGCTGCCGAGGGAGCTGCCCTACCCCGGGGCGACGGGCCACACCGCCTCTTGAGCTCCACCCCGCTGTTCGCCGGTGCGGGGGAGCGGGGCGACCGGGCGCGCGGGCGCGTACATCGCGTGACCGGGCAGCGCGTGCAGCCGCGTGGATCAGGCGAGCGGGCCAATGCTTCTGCGGGGTGACAGGCCCGGCGTTACGTTCCGCGTATGACCCACCACGCCCTCTTGCTGTCGGCGCCCGGTCTGAAGATCAACTGGGCCGGGATGCCGACGTACAACACGATCATCGCGGTCACGGCCGGTGCCGGGCTGCTGCTCGTGGTGGCGCTGGGGTACCAGCTCCTGAAGCCCGGGCGCACCATCACCCCCGACGGATGGGCGCTGGCGTTCGGAGCCATCGGCTTCGTCCTGGTCGTGGCCGGTCTCCACATGGTCCTGACCTGGCCACTCGCCGGGGGCGGCTTCCCGCAGAACAACATCGCCTTCGGCGAACCGGCGGTGCTCTTCGGTGTCCTCCTCCTCGCCGCCGCCCTCTACCTCTGGAAACGCGGTGCCGACATCAACAGCGCCAACCGCGTCGTCCACACGGCCCGCGTCACCGCGCCCGTCTCCCTCCTGGTGTTCGGCGTCGGGCTGGCCTGTCTGGGGATCGCCGCCGCGGGCTGGAAGTACACGCTGTTCGCCGCGCCTCCGCAGGAACCCGTCGCCGGGGAGTTCGCGCGGTGGCCGTGGCTGGAGACGTCCTTCGTCTCCGCGGCGTACCTCCTGGTGGGCGTCGGGGCCGTCCTGTTCCCGTTCATGCTGCGCCGGCCCCGGGGGCGGGCGGCCCAGGTCATCGGGGTCGCCTGGGGGCTGTCCGGGCTGGCGTTCTTCCTGTTCGGCGCGCTCGCCTACTTCACCCACATCGGCCTGATCATGAACACCAAGTGAGGCGCGCGGGGCGCCACCACGGCCCCGGACGACGGCCCCGGGAACCACGGAACCCGGCGCAGGGCGCGAGGGACGGAGCCCGGCCAGCGGCATCCGGCCCCCGTCCCCGCCGTGCTACGGCGCCTCGGGGGCCACCGCATCGGCCCACCCCGTCACGGCCACCACCTCGCGCGCGAGATCCGTGACCTTCCGGCCGTCCGTCGCCACACGCACCGTGTCCGCCGGGGCGTGTTCGTCCAGGAAACGGGCCCTGCGCATGCTGTTCGCCACCTCGCGGTCCAGTTCCGAGCCGATCTCCCGGCCCAGGAGCCGGCCGTACGTCGTGGTGTCGGAGGCGGTGAGCAGAACGCGGACGATCCGTACGTGCGAGCCCATCGCGCGCTCGAACATCGCCGCCGACTCCGGCAGCACGCTCACCGTGTTGGTGTAGACGAGCCGCCGGTATCCGAGTTCCGCGAAGTTCGACCAGACCGCCGCCAGATTGCGCTCGGTGATCCCCGCCCGGTGCGGATCGCCGGGCGGAGCCGGATGGACCTGCCCCATCAGATCGCCCTCCAGCACCGCGTGTGCCACCTCCGCCGCCCGCAACAGCGCCGACACCTCCCAGGCCACGGTCGACTTCCCCACGCCCGCGCGCCCGCCGATGAGCAATACCTCCGCCTGATTCATGTCGGCAGGGTGCCAGTCCGCGAAGGCCACCGCGAGACGCCCGCCCGTGTCGGGCGTCCCTTCGATTCCTCGCACCGGAACCTGCCGCGCATCCCCGGCGCGCACCGCGTATCGCCCCGGCATACCGCGCATGGAGTACGCCGGACGGCGGCCGTGCACCGGTCGGAGGCCGGAGACTTCCCCCGACGTCCCGTACGAGGGCGATGCTCCGCCTTGCGATGCACCGCATCCGACGCCGTGCGCTGATTCACCGGGGAGGGCGAGGTCGTTAGGGTCGGGAGGCATGGAGACCCCTGAAGCGCGTACGCCCCGATGGCGGCTTCCGCTGCCCCGAGCCCGTCGGCGAGGGCTCGGGGGCGTGCGCGGCCGGTGGGCCGCGGGCCTCGCGGCGCTCGCCGTACTGGCCGCCGCCGGGACGTGGAACGCCGTGGCCGACGACGGCACCCCAGCCGTGCACCGCCAGGACCGGACGATGCGTGTCGACGGGGTGTCACTCGACACCTCGTACTTCACCACCGGTGGCACGGAACGCCGCCCGGCCGTACTGATCGGGCACGGGTTCGGCGGCAGCAAGAACGACGTACGGGCGCAGGCCGAGCGGCTGGCCGGTGCCGGGTACGCCGTGCTGACCTGGTCCGCCCGAGGGTTCGGGAAGTCGGGCGGGGAGATCTCGCTCAACGCCCCCGACCGCGAGGTCAAGGACGTCTCCCGGCTGATCGACTGGCTCGCGGACCGGCCCGAGGTGCGGCTCGACGCCGAGGGGGACCCGCGTGTCGGCGTCACCGGCGCCTCCTACGGCGGTGCCGTCTCGCTGCTCGCCGCCGGGTACGACCGGCGCGTCGACGCCGTCGCTCCGCAGATCACGTACTGGAACCTGGCCGACGCGCTCTTCCCCGACGGGGTCTTCAAGAAGCTGTGGGCCGGGATCTTCGTCACCACGGGCGGCGGCTGCCAGAAGTTCGAGAAGCGGATCTGCGCGATGTACGAACGGGTCGCCGTCACCGGGAAACCCGACGCCGCCGCGCGCGCACTGCTCACCGAACGGTCCCCGAGCGCCGTCGCCGACCGGATCGGAGCGCCCGCGCTCATCGTGCAGGGCCAGTCCGACTCCCTCTTCCCGCTCGGCCAGGCGGACGCCATGGCGCGTGCGATCCGCGCCAACGGCGCACCGGTCGCCGTCGACTGGATCGCGGGCGGGCACGACGGAGGCGACCTGGAGGCCGACCGGATCCACGGCCGGATCACCGACTGGTTCGACCGCTACCTCAAGGACGACACGAACGCCGACACCGGGCCCGCCTTCCGCGTCACCCGGACCGGAGGCGTCGACTCCACCGACGGCGCCGCCCGTACGCGCGGGGCGAGCAGCGCCACGTACCCGGGACTGGCCGGCGACGGGAAGAGGACGATCGGCCTCGGACGGCGGACGCAGACGTTCCACAACCCGGCCGGGGCCAACCCGCCCGGCATCTCCGCCGTACCGGGCGTCGGCGGCGGGCTGACCCGGCTGTCCTCGCTCGGTGTCGGCCTCTCCATGGACTTCCCCGGACAGTACGCGCGCTTCGACTCCGCGCCGTTGGACGGGCCCGTACGCGTCACCGGCTCCCCGACCGTGCGGATGAACGTGAAGGCGGACCACGGCGACGCCGTGCTGTTCGGCAAGGTCTACGACGTATCGCCGGACGGCGGGCAACAGGTGCTGCCCGCGCAACTCGTCGCCCCCTTCCGCATCACCCCGGACCGGCAGGGCCGGGACATGGAGCTGACCCTCCCCGCCATCGACCACCGGTTCGACGCGGGGCACCGGCTCCGGCTGGTCCTCTCCGCGACCGACCTCGGGTACGCCTCGCCGGCCGAACCGGCGACGTACACGGCGACCACCACCGGACCGCTCACCGTCCCCACCGCCCCCGCCCTGAGGACGGCGGCGGCCGCGCTGCCCCGGTGGACCTGGGGGCTCCCGGCGGCCGCCGCGGTGATCGCCGCCCTGTTGCTGTTCACCGCCCGCCGCACCTCCGGCTCCGGCGCCCGGCGTACCACGCGCCCGGCGCCCGGCACCGCACCCGACCCGGCGCTCGCCGCCGTCCCCCTCCGTATCACCGGCCTCTCGAAGAGGTACGTCAAGTCGGCCGGCATTCCCCGAGCTCTCGACTCGGTTCGGGCAGGGGAGACCCCATTCGCGGTGAAGGACCTGTCCTTCCGGGTCGAGAAGGGGCAGGTGCTCGGACTCCTCGGCCCCAACGGCGCGGGCAAGACCACCACCCTGCGCATGCTCATGGGCCTGATCACACCGGACGACGGCGAGATCCGCGTGTTCGGGCAGACCGTCCGGCCGGGCGCGCCCGTGCTGTCGCGCGTCGGGGCGTTCGTCGAGGGAGCCGGATTCCTGCCGCACCTGTCCGGGCGCGCCAATCTGGAGCTGTACTGGGCGGCCACCGGCCGCCCCGCCGAGGACTCCCGCATCGACGAGGCCCTGGCGATCGCCGGGCTCGGCGACGCGCTCGCCCGCGCCGTCCGCACGTACTCGCAGGGCATGCGGCAGCGGCTGGCCATCGCCCAGGCCATGCTCGGAATGCCGGACCTGCTCATCCTCGACGAACCGACGAACGGGCTCGACCCGCCCCAGATCCGCGAGATGCGCGACGTGATGATCAGGTACGCGGCCGGGGGCCGTACCGTCATCGTCTCCAGCCACCTCCTCTCCGAGGTCGAACAGTCCTGCACCCATCTCGTGGTCATGGACCGGGGCCGGCTCGTCCAGGCGGGCCCGGTCGCCGAGATCATCGGCTCCGGCGACGTGCTGCTGGTCACCACCGCACGCGAACTGTCCGACCCCCTCGTGGAGAAGGTCGCCGCGCTGCCGGGGATCGGCTCGGCCACGCGTACGGACGACGGGCGGGGACTGCTGGTACGCCTCGACGCGACCAGCACCACGACGTCCGATCTGATCGCCGAACTGGTCCGGCTCGACGTGCCGTTGACCGGCGTCGGGCCGCACCGCCGCCTGGAGGACGCGTTCCTGACCCTGATTTCCGGAGGCTCCGCATGAGTGCCACAGGCGATGCCACAGAGACCGGCGCGACGATCGATGCGCCGGACGCATCCGAAGCGTCCGGTGCATCGGGTGTGTCCGGTGCATCCGGTGTGTCCGGTGCCGGGGGCGGGGCGGGTGCGCCCGGCTACCGCGCCCGGCGCACCCTGCCGCTGCGCGTCGAGGCGGTGCGCCAACTGCGCAGGCGCCGCACGCTGTTCATGGGCGCGGTGCTGGCCCTGCTGCCGTTCGTCCTGATCGCCGCGTTCGCGATCGGCGGCACACCGTCCTCGCGGGGCGGCGGTGGCGGACGGATCACCCTGATGGACACCGCGACCGCGTCCGGCGCGAATTTCGCCGCGACCTGCCTGTTCGTGTCCGCGGGGTTCCTGCTCGTGATCCCGGTGGCACTGTTCTGCGGCGACACGGTGGCGTCCGAGGCCGGCTGGTCCTCGCTGCGCTATCTGCTGGCGGCGCCCGTGCCCCGGGCCAGGCTGCTGTGGAGCAAGCTTGTCGTGGCCCTCGGCTTCAGCCTGGCGGCGATGGTGCTGCTGCCGCTCGTCGCCCTGGCCGCGGGAACCGTCGCGTACGGGTGGGGGCCGCTCCAGCTCCCCACCGGCGGCGCGCTCGACGCCACGACGGCGATGTCGCGGCTGACGCTCGCCGTAGCGTTCGTCTTCGTGTCCCAACTGGTCACCGCCGGGCTGGCGTTCTGGCTTTCGACGAGGACCGACGCCCCGCTGGGCGCCGTCGGTGGGGCGGTCGGGCTGACGATCGTCGGCAATGTGCTGGACGCCGTCACCGCGCTCGGTTCCTGGCGCGAATTCCTGCCCGCGCACTGGCAGTTCGCGTGGGCGGACGCGCTCCAGCCCGAACTGGAATGGGGCGGCATGCTGAAGGGGGCGTCGGTCTCGGTGGCCTACGCGCTGGTCCTGTTCGCGCTCGCGTTCAGGGGGTTCGGCCGCAAGGACGTGGTGTCCTGAGCCCTCGCCCGTACCGCGACCGGGTTCGGGAGCCGGAACCGGAAGCCGGAACTCGCGTACGGGAGCCGGGAAACGGCGGTGCGGGCCGTTCGTACGGGGGCCGGCTGCGCGGCCGTTCCCGCGGAAACCGGCCGTGCGCGCCGCCCGCCGTGGCCATGATGGAGGCCATGCCCTCCCTCTTCCTGATACTCGCGGTGATCACGACCGGTATCTACGCCGGATTCCTGCTGACGTTCCTGGTCGCGATCATGCCGGGCATCGCGCTGCTGCCGGACGAGCGGTTCGCGGACGCGATGCGCCGCTTCAACGAGAAGGTGCCCGGCCCCCTCTTCCTGGTCCTTTTCGTCGGGGTGGTCGCCCTCCCGGCGGCCGTCGTCGTCACCGCCTTCGGGAGCGGCGCCGGGACCGGCGGCACGGAACGGGCGTGTGCGGTGGGGGCCCTGGCCTGCGCACTCGGCAGCCACCTCGTCACGATCGCCGGGAACATCCCGCTGAACAAGGCGCTCGCGCAATCCGAGGGCGACGGCGACGACGGGGCGGCCCGCGCGGCGTTCGAGACCCGCTGGAACGGCCTCCACCGCATCCGGAGCGCACTCTCCCTCGCGGCGTTCGTCCTGCTGACCACGATGGCCGTCGTCTGAGGGCGCCGCCCCGCGACCCGTGGCGGATCGGCGCGCGGCGTCGGATGCGGTGCCTCGCAGGACGGAGGGACGCCCGTGTACGGGGAGGTATGCGGGCGTGCCGGCGACGCGGCGAGGTGCCGCGGCCGACGTCGGGCGCCCGTCGGGGCCGACGGGACGGCCCTTGGCCGACGGGCCTTCTCGCGGACTTCCGTTCCGCCTTCGCCGAGGGCCGTTGCGCCTTCTCGTACGGCCGTTCTGTGGGCGAGGTGCTGTGTACGGGTGGAGGAGCTGTGACGGTCACGGCGGGCCGCGCAACCAACGCGCCCGGCTGCCGGTCCGAATGGGTGGAGTGCCGGTATTCACATCCGATATTCACGCCCGAACAAAGGAATCCACGTGACATCCCGCGTCCTCGGAACCGCCGCCGTTCTCGGAACCACTGTCGTCCTCGCCGTCACGGCGGCGACCGCCGCGACGGCCGCACCCGCCGCACCCGCCGCACCCGCCGCGCCCGTCGCATCCGCGCCGGGCGGGACCGCCCCCGCCCAGCCGCCGGGGCGGAACGACTTCAACGGGGACGGCTACCCGGACGTGGCGTTCACCGCGCCCGGTGCCACCGTCGACGGCAAGGCCGGGGCCGGTTACGTGGGCGTGGTGTACGGATCCGCGAGCGGTCCGAGGACCTCCACCAAGCAGGTCCTCACCCAGAACTCGCCCGGCGTCCCGGACGGGGCCGAGGCCGGTGACGCGTTCGGCAGCTCGCTGGTCTCCGCCGACCTGGACCGGGACGGGTACGACGACCTCGTGATCGGCGCGCCCGGAGAGTCGGCCGGCACCACCGAGAAGGCCGGCTCGCTCACCGTGATCTGGGGCGGCCCACGGGGCCTGTCCGGCGGTGCCACGCTGCTGACCGGCGACGAGCAGTATCAGGGGATCGGCACCAGGACCGCCGTGGGCGACTTCGACGGCGACGGCGCCGTCGACGTCGTCACTCTCGGAAGGGGACAGGGCGACACGCACGTCCTGTCCGGCCCGTTCGGGCGCGACGGCAGTCCGGCGGCTCCCGTCAGGGTGATCCGCGACATGGACGACCTGCGCTACCTCGACATCACCGCGGGCGACTTCGACGGCGACGGCCGCGACGACCTGGCCGCGGTGGTCCACGACGGCGACGAGTACGACGCCCGGCGCATCCTGATCCGCAGCGGCGGTGCCACCGGCCCGAGCGAGGAGTACACCGTCGTCAACCGTGCGGACGGCTCCCGCCTCCAGGGCGGCGAGACCATCGCCGCGGGTCGCGTGAACGGCGACAGGTACGCCGACCTCGTCGTGGGCCGCCCGGTCGACGGCTACGACAGCGACGTGGACCTCCCGCTCGCCAAGGGCGGCATGATCACCTACGTGCCCGGCGGCCCCACCGGCCCGCGGGGGGACCGGGCCCAGGTCCTCAACCAGGACAGCCCCGGCGTCCCGGGCGCCGCCGAACGGTCCGACGGATTCGGAGCCTCCGTCTCCATCGGGGACGTGAACGGCGACGGCTACGGCGACATCGCCGTCGGCGTACCCGGTGAGGACCTGGGCACGACGAAGAACGCGGGTTCGGTCCTAGTCCTCCCCGGCACCGCGTCCGGTCCCACGGGCAAGGGCACGGTGGGCTTCAACCAGGACACGGCGGACGTCCCCGGCGGCGCCGAGCCGAACGACCGCTTCGGCGCCGCCGCGACCCTGGTCGACGCCAACCGCGACGGCCGCGCGGAACTGTTCGTCGGCGCCCCCGGCGAGAACGCCGACGCGGGCTCCCTCTGGGTCTTTCCGACCACGGCCTCCGGCCCGACCGCCAAGGGGTCGTTCACCTTCGGCCACGGGACGCTGGGCACCACCCCGACGAAAGCGGGGCTCGGCTCGTCGTTCAACCGCTGACCGACCGCTCGTCGATGCGACCGGCCACCCGTCGACGCGACCGACCGCTCGTCGACGAGACCGGCCCCGTCCCCGGATGCGACCGGTCCCGCCGCTCCCCGGGGGACCGGTCACGCGTCGGGATCAGGCCTTCTTGACCACGCCGGACTTGAGCTGCATGGCCCCGAACCCGTCGATCCGGCAGTCGATGTCATGCCCGTCGACCCCGTCGACGAGCCGGATGCCGCGCACCTTCGTACCGGCCTTGATCCCGGACGGGCTGCCCTTGACCTTGAGCGCCTTGACCACGACCACGGAGTCCCCGTCCTTCAGCACATTGCCGACTGAGTCCCTGATCACCCGCTCCCCGGAGGTGCCCTCGTCCTGGGCGTCGCCCTCGGCGGGGACCCACTCGTGGCCGCACTCGGGGCACACCACCAGGGCGTTCATCTCGTAGGTGTACTCGCACGAGCACGTGGGACAGGGCGGCAGATTCTCGATCACCCCGGTACGGTAACTGCCGGTTATCCGAATTGCGAAACTTTGCAACAGCTGGTCGCGGATGGCCGTCCGCAGCCAGTTTCAGCCGCATATTTTCAGCCATCCGTGGTTCGCGCCCCGCCGGCTCCGTACCCGACCGGAAGTCGCTCCTGACCGACAAAAAAGACCCTCCCGAAGGAGGGTCTGTCCTGGTGCGCCCCCGGCAGGACTCGAACCTGCGGCCAAGTGCTTAGAAGGCACCTGCTCTATCCGCTGAGCTACGGGGGCCGGTGGTGGCCTCGGTGGCCTGGAGCCCTGGGCCGGGCCGGTCGGTGACCTGCCGGAACAAGGATAGGGCTCCGATCGCCTCGTACCGGTTGCTTCACCTGCGTGGCACGATGTGGAGGTTCGGTGAAGCGAACCGATAATCGCAGGTGGACCGGATTCGCGCATCGCTTTTTACGCCTCACGCCCCGGGTGTTGTGCACTCGTTATACCTGCGCCCCACTCGTCCCCTCTGTCCTGACTTGAATTCTGCGGAGGAACCGGCGCGCAGGGGTCGCTATACGCTTCAAAAAGGCTCCAAAATTGGGCATTCTTCGCATGTGGTGACCTTGGACGTACGGCCTCAGCTCATCGACGCACTCTCCGCCCTGCGCGACCGTGTCGCCGCCGTGCGTCTTCCGCTTCCGCTCCCGGGGGCCGCTCGTGCCCGCCGGACCCGGAGCGAGTTGCTGGCCCAGCTCGACGACTATCTGCTTCCCCGGCTCAAGGATCCGGAAGCGCCCCTGCTGGCCGTGATCGGAGGGTCCACCGGGGCCGGGAAGTCGACCTTGGTCAATTCGCTGGTGGGGCGGCTGGTCAGCGAGGCCGGGGTGCTGCGGCCGACCACGCGCACGCCCGTGCTCGTCTGCCACCCGGACGATCACCACTGGTTCGCGGGGACCCGCGTGCTGCCCCAGCTCACCAGGGTCTGGCTGCCGCCCCAGGAGGCGCGGAGCATCGGCGGACGCGAACGCCTCGGCGCACTCGGCGGTCTCGGCGGGGCCGACGACCTCGACGGGTTCGAGGACGCCGAGGACGACGGGACCACGCTGCGTGTCGAGACCGCCACCGGGCTGCCGCGCGGGCTGGCGCTGCTCGACGCGCCCGACATCGACTCGCTCGTCGTACGGAACAGGGTGCTGGCCGCCGAGCTGATCTGCGCCGCGGACGTGTGGGTGATGGTCACCACGGCCTCGCGCTACGCGGACGCGGTGCCCTGGCATCTGCTGCGTACCGCCAAGGAGTACGACGCCGCGCTCGTCACCGTCCTCGACCGGGTGCCGCACCAGGTGATCGCCGAGGTGTCGCGGCAGTACGGGGCGCTGCTCACCCGGGCGGGCCTCGGTGAGGTGCCGCGCTTCACCATCCCGGAACTGCCCGAATCGGCGGGCGGCGGCAGCGGGCTGCTGCCCACCACCGCCGTCGCCCCGCTCCGGGCCTGGCTCAGCCACCGAGCCCAGGACCGGGCGGCCCGCCAGCAGGCCGTCGGGCGCACTGCGGCCGGGGTCATCGCCTCGCTGGACGTACGGCTGCCCGCGCTGGCCGGGGCCGTCGCGGCACAGTACGCGGCGGCGGTACGACTGACCGCGGTCGTCGAGGACGCGTACCGCGCCGAGGCGCAGCGGGTCGAACGGCGGCTGCGCAACGGCGGCGTGCTCGCCGGGGAGGCCCGCACCCGGTGGCGCGGATACCCCCTGTACAGCACTTCCGAGGAAGTCCTCGAATCGCTGGTGGAAAGCCTCGCGGCGCTTCTGCGGTGCGCCGTCGCCGCCGCCGACGAACAGATCCGCACGGCCTGGCGGCGCGAACCCGCGGCCGGGGTGTTCGGCCACGGGGACGCCGGCCGGGAGGCCGGGGGGTGGGGACCGGCCGAGGACGTCGAGGGCCGGATCGTTGTGGCCGTACGGCGGTGGTGGCGCGTGCTGGAGGAACTGGCGGAGGAGGAGGTGCGCCGGCTCGAACGCAACACCGCGCCCGACGCCGAGACGGTGGCGGTGCTCCTGGCCGCCGCCCTGCTCGGCGGCCGGCGTACCAGAGCCGCCGGGGAGCAGCTCGCCGAGCGGATCGGGGCCCAGGGCGCGCTGCGGCTGCGCGACAGGGGCGGCGCACTGCTCACCGACTGCCTCGGCCGGGTGCTCGACGGGGAACGCGACCGGCGGCTCGCCCCGCTCGACGCCCTCGACGTCGCCCCGGAACCACAGGCCGAACTCATCGCCGCGCTGTCCGTACTGCAGAAGGAGAGGTGGCAGCGTTGACTGCCGTCATCGACGAGGGGGCGAGCCGGGGCGCCGGTACCGCGTCCCCCGACGACCACGATCGTTCTCACCCTGACCGTTCTTGCCCCGGCCGTCCCCGTCCCGACTGTTCTCATGACGCGGATCCTGATCGGGAGCGCCCGCACGACGACCAGGGCCGGTCGGGCGCCGGCCAGGACCGATCGAGTCCGGGCCGTCCGGTCGAGGGGTGCGTGGACGCCCCGGAGACGATGGCGGGCTGGAACGACGGGCTCATCGCCCGTCGCGCGGCCGTCCGGACGGTGTCCGACGAGCCCGGCACCGGCCCGGACGGCGACCTGCGGGCACCACAGGTCGAGGCGTACGTCCCGTCCGGCGGGCCGCTGCGGCCACGGCTCGACGCGCTGCGCGAACTCGTCGGACTGTCCCGGGCCCGGATCGACGCGGACGCCCTCGCCGAAGCGGGGCGCGTGCTCGACGAGGCGGCGGCCCGGCGTCGGCTCTCCTCCCGGCACACGGTCGTCGCCGTGGCCGGGGCGAGCGGCAGCGGCAAGTCGACCCTGTTCAACGCGCTCGCGGGCGCCCAGATCTCCGAAACCGGGCTGCGCAGGCCGACCACCTCCGCCCCCCTCGCCTGCTCCTGGACCGACGGGGCCGCCGGACTGCTCGACCGGCTCGCCATTCCCGGCCGGCTCAGGCGGCGCCCGCAGCAGGGTGCCGCGGGCGCCGACGAGGCGCTTCAGGGGCTCGTCCTCGTCGACCTGCCCGACCACGACTCCGCGGCGGCGGGGCACCGCGAACAGGCCGACCGGGTGCTCGCCCTGGTCGACGCGGTGATCTGGGTGGTCGATCCGGAGAAGTACGCGGACGCGGCCCTGCATGAGCGCTATCTGCGGCCGCTCGCCGGGCACGCCGAGGTCACCTTCGTGGTCCTCAACCAGATCGACCGGCTGCCCGGCGACGCCGCTGATCAGGTCCTCGACGATCTGCGCCGACTGCTGGACGAGGACGGCATGGCACTGGGCGAACACGGTGAACCGGGTGCCACCGTCATGTCCCTGTCCGCGCTCACCGGCGAGGGCGTGGGCGAACTGCGCGACCTGCTCGGCCGGTTCGTCCAGGAGCGCAGGGCGGCTGCGCTCCGTCTCTCTGCGGACCTGGACGCCGCCGCGGCCAGGCTCCGTCCGCTGTACGTCGCCGAGGGCCGGACCGGTCTCGGGGAACGGGCGCGGGAGGAGTTCGCCGACCGGCTCGCGGAGGCCGTCGGGGCGGCGGCGGCGGGCCAGGCGGCCGAGCGGGAGTGGCGCGGGAACGTGGGGCGGGCGTGCGGCACGCCATGGCTGAGGCTGTGGCGCCGGTACGAGTCCACGCGGCGGCCGGGGCGTCCGGAGTGCCCGGCGGGGCCCGCCTCGCCGGAGGAGCGGCTCACCGCCCGGCAGGGTGTCGAGCAGGCGGTCCGGATCCTGGCGGACGAGGCTGCCCGCGGGCTGCCGGCCCCCTGGGCCCAGGCGGTCCGCGAGGCGGCGGTGACCGGTGCGCAGGGTCTGCCGGAGGCGCTGGACGAACTGGTCACGAGTGCCACGGTTACGAGTGTCACGGGGGAGGAGGGGCCGGGTGGCTCCGGTGGCGTGAGCGTGGTGGATCGTGCGGGCGGCGGCGATGCGGGTGGCGGCTATGCGGGTGGTTCGGCTGAATCCGCTGGTCCGGGTGATGCGTCGGACGGTGCGAGCGGGGTCGGCCGCGTGGATGGGAGGAGTGCGGATGGTGCGGGTTGTGCGGGTGGTTCGAGGGGGGCGCTGAGAGCCGCGATGACGAGGGCGGCCGGAGTGCTCGGCGGGTTTGGTGCCGGGCACGCTGGTGGCGCGGCAGGCGGCATTTTGACGACACGGCCCAGGCCGCCACGGCCCGGATGGTGGCCCGCCGCCGTGCTGGCGCAGGTGTCGATGACGCTGTTGCAGGTCTTCGGCGTTCTCTGGCTGATGGGCCGGATCGCCGGTGTGCTCGACCCGGGATTCCTCGCACCCGCCCTGCTGACGCTGGCGGGTGTCGTCGGGGGGCCGCTGGTGGAGTGGTCGTGCGCGGCCGCCGCGCGTGGGCCCGCGCGGCGGTACGGGCAGGAGGCCGAGCGCCGGTTGCGGGAGGCGGCGGCGGCCTGCGGGCGGGCGAGGGTGCTCGACCCGGTGGCGGCTGAGCTCGTGCGGTACCGCGAGGTGCGGGAGCGATACGTGGCGGTGACGGAGTTTTCCACAACTGTTCGGTAGTCCACAGGCGTCAGCGGGATTTCCGCCTCTCCTTCACCCTGGGATCCGTGACCGCGCGGACGCGGTCGCCGGAGCCGACGGCCCACGACCGGTGGTCGATGACCGCGGCCCCGTGGACAGAGGACCGAGGACCGAAGGGGAGGCGGAGTCATGAACGACACCTTGGTGACGCTGGTGGGCAACGCGGCGACGGCGGTGGAGTACCGGGAGACCGCCACCGGCGGAATGGCACGCTTCCGGTTCGCGGTGACACCGCGCCGCTGGGATCGTGAGAAGCAACTCTGGACGGACGGGCGCACCAGCTTCTACACCGTGTGGGCCTGGCGGGCGTTGGCGTCGAATCTGTCCGGTTCCGTCGCCGTGGGAGAACCACTCGTCGTACACGGAAGGTTGAAGGTGCGCGAGGAGGAACGGGAAGGCCGACACCGGACGTTCGTGGACGTCGAGGCGGTCGCCGTGGGGCACGATCTGACGCGGGGGACGTCGGCGTTCCGGAGGGTGATGAGGAGCGGGCCGGGGATCGACGCGCGCACGGAGAGTGCGCTGCCGGGTGGTGCGGGCGGTGCGGGCGGCGTGGGTGGTGCTTCGGCGCGCGCGGACGAACCGGATTGGTCGGGAGTGGCGCTCAGGCAGGGAGCGGCGCCCGGGGCGGAAACGACCTTCGGGGCCGAGGCGGCCCCCGGGTTGGAAGAGTGGTCCCGATCGGGAGGGGCGCCCGGGCCGGGACGGGCGGCCGGTTCGGCGGAGGCCCCCGTACCGGGAGAGGCCCCCGTACCGGGAGCGGCGGCCGGTCGGGAAGGGCCGGTCGGGTCGGAAAGGCGGGCCGATGGGGCCGAAGGAGGTGAGCGGGCCGAACGGACCGAACGGTCTCGGCGTACTGGGCGCGGAGAGGGCGGCGGGCGTGCCGTGCGGCAGCGGGGCAAGCGTGTGACGGAAAGCCAAAAGGACAGTGGCACGCTCGTGTTGGTGACGTGAGCGGTTCGTATGGTGATGGGGTGGCAGGCTCGGACGTGGTGTATGCGGGGGCGGACGGGGCGTCAATGAGGCGCACCGGCCATAACGATTCTGAGTCGGAATGGTTATATGACGTTGTGACGGGGGACTGTTCATCGCTTCGTCCTTAGGATTCCCCCGTACTCACGGGGCACTTGAGTCGACTGGCGGGACAATCCCCACACGCGCAGCAGGCGCGGAGGGTTCCGCCCGGAGGGGAATTCTGTGTTTTCTGCTGATTCAGCGACCGTTTCGTCTTCCTTGAAGGCACCTGATTCCGCGCGGCGGCGGGGCATGGCCCGACTGGCCGCATCGGTGGTGGCGTCCGGTCTGGTCATGGCAGGCGCCTTCGTCGGCGCCGGCAGCGCGGTCGCCGACGAGGCGCCGCAGCATCAAGGCGGCGCCGCCGCGGTCCTGGACGGTCTGAAGACGTACGACCGTGCCGTGCTCCACGCGGGCGGCAGGAACCAGCAGCTGCCCGCCGGGGTCTTCGAGATGACCGTCGACGGCGGCGGCAAGCTCAAGACGTACTGCATCGACATCCACAACCCCACGCAGGACCGGGCGAAGTACCTGGAGACGCCCTGGGACCAGACCTCGCTCGGCGCCAACAAGAACGCCGGCAAGATCCGCTGGATTCTCGAGCACTCCTACCCGAAGGTCGACAACCTCGCGGCACTGGCCGAGGAAGCCGGTACCGGCCCGCTCACGGAGAAGACCGCCGCCGCGGGCACCCAGGTCGCCATCTGGCGCTACTCGGACAACGTGGACGTCGAGGCGACCGACGCCGCGGCCGAGAAGCTGGCCGACTGGCTGGAGAAGAGCGCCGTCGACCAAGCCGAGCCCAAGGCGTCCCTCGTCCTGGACCCGGCCGCGGTCTCCGGCAAGTCCGGCCAGCGCCTCGGTCCGATCACCGTCCACACCAACGCGGGCCAGGCCACCGTGACCCCGCCCGTGGACGCCGCCAGCGGCGTCAAGGTCACCGACAAGAGCGGCAAGCCCCTCACCTCCGCGGTCAACGGCGGCGAGCTGTACTTCGACGTCCCGGCGGGCACCGCCGACGGCTCCGCCTCGCTGACCGTCCAGGCCACCACCTCGGTGCCGGTGGGCCGGGCCTTCGCCAGCGCGACCAAGAGCCAGACCATGATCCTGGCCGGTTCCAGCGACTCCACGGTCTCCGCGACCGCCACCGCGACCTGGGCCAAGCAGGGCGCGATCCCGGCCGTCTCGGCGGAGAAGAACTGCGTCAAGGGCGGCGTGGACGTCACCGCGAGCAACAAGGGCGACGAGGCCTTCACCTTCGAGCTGGCCGGGAAGAAGCACACCGTCGAGGCGGGCAAGTCCGAGACGGTGACCGTCCCGGTCGCCGAGGACCAGGCGTACGACATCACGGTCACCGGCCCCGAGGGCTTCTCGAAGACGTTCAAGGGCGTCCTGGACTGCAAGACCAGCAGCAGCGGCACCGGTGGTGCCGGTGGCAACGGCGGTCACGAGACCCAGACCGAGGGCCAGCCGGCCCCTGCCACCTCCGGCGGCGGTTCGACCGGTTCCGCGGGTGACCTCGCCGAGACCGGTGGCTCCAGCGCCACCCCGGTCATCGCCGGTGTCGCGATCGCCCTCGTCGTCGTCGGCGGCGGCGCGGTCTTCCTCCTCCGCAAGCGCAAGGCCCAGCCCTCCGCGCAGTGATTGCGGCAAGCCTGTGACTCCGCGATTCGAGTGATCCCCGCGATCCCGTGATTCCAGTGATCCGGGTGGCCCCGGTGATTCGGTGATCGCGGAGTGACGAACGGCGAGCATGGCGTCACGCCCGCTCGCCGACGGCCCCGGTACGTGTACGCGTACCGGGGCCGTCGGCGTGCCCGGGGCGCCACCGGCGAACGGGGGCGGGGAGGGGCGGGGCCGGCCCTGAGGGGCGGGCCCGGAGGGCCCGGTGTGCGGGCCCCGGGCGCGGGTCCGGGACATGGGCGGCGTCCAACGGGCTGGTTTCCGTCCGGGGACGGACGTCAGGCAAGATGGGGTGTATCTGCCCACACATCGATAGCCGGACGGTTTCTCTTGGCTGAGTACATCTACACCATGCGCAAGACGCGCAAAGCGCACGGCGACAAGGTGATCCTCGATGACGTCAACCTGAACTTCCTGCCGGGCGCGAAGATCGGTGTCGTGGGTCCCAACGGCGCCGGCAAGTCCACGGTGCTGAAGATCATGGCGGGCCTGGAGCAGCCGTCCAACGGTGACGCGTTCCTCTCGCCCGGTTACAGCGTCGGCATCCTCATGCAGGAGCCGCAGCTCGACGAGTCGAAGACGGTCCTGGAGAACGTGCAGGACGGCGCCGCCGAGGTCATGGGCAAGCTCAAGCGCTTCAACGAGGTCGCCGAGCTCATGGCGACCGACTACTCCGATGCGCTGATGGAGGAGATGGGCAAGCTCCAGGAGGACCTGGACCACGCCAACGCCTGGGACCTGGACGCTCAGCTGGAGCAGGCCATGGACGCGCTGGGCTGCCCGCCCGGCGACTGGGCGGTCGTCAACCTCTCCGGTGGCGAGAAGCGCCGCGTCGCGCTCTGCAAGCTGCTCATCGAGGCCCCCGACCTGCTGCTCCTCGACGAGCCCACCAACCACCTCGACGCCGAGTCGGTGAACTGGCTGGAGCAGCACCTCTCCAAGTACGCCGGTGCCGTCGTCGCGGTCACCCACGACCGCTACTTCCTGAACAACGTCGCCGACTGGATCCTGGAGCTCGACCGCGGTCGCGCCCTGCCGTACGAGGGCAACTACTCCACGTACCTCGACAAGAAGGCCGCCCGCCTCAAGGTCGAGGGCCGCAAGGACGAGAAGCGCGCCAAGCGGCTCAAGGAGGAGCTGGAGTGGGTCCGCTCCAACGCCAAGGGCCGGCAGACCAAGTCCAAGGCCCGTCTCGCCCGTTACGAGGAGATGGCGGCCGAGGCGGAGAAGATGCGGAAGCTGGACTTCGAGGAGATCCAGATCCCGCCGGGCCCGCGGCTCGGTTCCGTCGTCGTCGAGGTCGAGAACCTCGCCAAGTCCTTCGGTGACAAGGTCCTCATCGACGACCTGTCGTTCACGCTGCCGCGCAACGGCATCGTCGGCGTCATCGGTCCGAACGGCGCGGGCAAGACCACGCTGTTCAAGATGATCCAGGGCCTGGAGAGCCCCGACTCGGGCTCCATCAAGATCGGTGACACGGTCAAGATCTCCTACGTCGACCAGGGCCGGGCCAACATCGACCCGAAGAAGACCCTCTGGGCCGTCGTCTCGGACGAGCTGGACTACATCAACGTCGGCCAGGTCGAGATGCCGTCGCGGGCGTACGTCTCCGCGTTCGGCTTCAAGGGCCCGGACCAGCAGAAGCCGGCCGGTGTCCTGTCCGGTGGTGAGCGCAACCGCCTCAACCTGGCGCTGACGCTCAAGGAGGGCGGCAACCTGCTGCTCCTCGACGAGCCCACCAACGACCTCGACGTCGAGACCCTGTCCTCGCTGGAGAACGCCCTGCTGGAGTTCCCGGGCGCCGCGGTGGTCATCTCCCACGACCGCTGGTTCCTGGACCGCGTCGCCACGCACATCCTGGCGTACGAGGGCGACTCCAGGTGGTACTGGTTCGAGGGCAACTTCGAGTCGTACGAGAAGAACAAGATCGAGCGCCTCGGTCCGGACGCGGCCCGTCCGCACCGCGCCACGTACAAGAAGCTGACGCGAGGCTGATCCGTCTTGGCACGCCACATCTACCAGTGCCCCCTGCGCTGGTCGGACATGGACGCCTTCGGGCACGTCAACAACGTCGTCTTCCTCCGCTATCTGGAGGAGGCGCGGATCGACTTCATGTTCCGGCTGGCGCCGGGTGACGGCTCGCCGTCCTTCTCGGGCGGCTCCGTGGTGGCCCGGCACGAGATCGACTACGTGCGCCCGCTGGTCCACCGGCACGAGCCGGTGACCATCGAGTCGTGGGTCACGAGGATCGGCGCCGCGTCGCTGACGATCTCGTACGAGATCAAGGACCCGGACCAGGTCTACGTACGGGCCACGACCGTCGTCGTCCCGTACGACCTGGCCGCGGAGCGGCCCCGGCGGATCAGCGCCGAGGAGAAGCTCTTCCTCCAGCAGTACCTGGCCGAGGAGCCCGCGGCGGCATGACCGTACCCGTGCTGCCACTGGAGTTCGCCGACGCGAGGGAGACCGCGGATCTCGCGGCCTTCCTCGCGCGGCTCCTCCACTACGACCGGGCCGCCGCGGTGCGGATGCAGGCGGGCGGCGGCGCGCTGGCGGTGTTCGGCAGACCGCCGTCGTTCGAGGTGCTGGCGATCCGCACGGCCCGGCTGACCGAGCGCCACGCATTCGACATCACGGTGTCCGCCGGGGAGCTCCTGGAGACCCTCGGTTCCTTTGACACCGAGGGCGGGGCCGATCCGGGCCCGCTGCCCGCCGCAGTCACCGGACCGCCGTGGACGGGGGTGCTCCCGCCGCGCGGCGGCTGGCGAGAACTGCCGGGCCTGCCCGACCCGGTCTCCCTGCGCGGGGCCGTCACCGCCGCGGTGGCGGAGTTCCGGACCCGCGACGAGGCGCTGCCCGAGGCCCGTCGCACCCGGACCGAACGGGACCGGATCGGCCGCGAGATCTGGTCGCGCACGATCGGCGCCACCGCCCTCCCACTGCGGGCCGTTCACGCCGCGCTGTCCCTGGGCTTCCTGCGCCCGGCGCCGGACTTCCCGGTCGCCCTGCTCGCGGCCGGGTCCTGGCTGCGGCTGCGCACGCCGTTCGGCTCGATCGCCCTGCGCGGCCACGACAGCGGGCTCGGCGGCGGGCTCGCGGTCTCGGTGGGCTGAGAGCCCGGTCCGACGCCCGTGGGCCGAGGGCCGGGCGCCCGCTCACCGGGCCTTCCCGGCGCGCCGGCAGGTCAGGTCGGCGGCGGGCAGGACGCCGTCCCGCAGATAGCCGACGACGGCCCGGTCGGCGCACGGGACCGGTGTGAGCCCGTCGAGCCCGCGCCCGAACACCCCGTGCGCGCGGACATCCGCCGTCACCAGCCGTGAACCCGTCAGACGGCGGTGCAGCGCCAACGCCCCTTCGTACGGCACGTTGTTGTCGTACCGGGCCTGAAGCATCAGTACGGGCACGGCGTTGCCGACGACCGTGGCGGGCTCGCGGGACGTGCTCGTCCAGAACGCGCACGGGGCCATCATGCCGTTGACGAGCGGACCGAACACGGGCTGGGCCGCCCGGCTGCTTTCCATGTTCCGCCAGTACGTCTCGGGGTCCTTCGGCCAGCCACCGGCCGGCCAGCCGCGGTCGCCGCACATGAACAGCGCTCCGCCCAGCATGGAATCGGTCAGCTCGGGCGAGGCCAACAGCTCCAGCAGGGCAGCGAGTTCCGGGCCCGGTTCGACCGGGCGGCCCGCGGCGGCGTCGACCAGGTCGCGCACGGTGGCGGCGAGCGCCGGGTCGTGCTCCTCGTGCTGGATGAACTGCCGCAGGATCAGCCGTAGCAGCGGTGCGTCGAGGCGAACGCCCGAGACGGTGACCGGGCGTCGCTCGGCCCCGTCCAGCAGCGCCAGCACGCTCGACCGCACACGGGCGGGCGTGTCCCCGAGCCGGTGGGCGGCGTCGTGCCGTGCGGCCCACCCGGCCCAGGTGTCCAGCGCCTCTTCGAGCGGCCTGCCCGCACGCTGGAACAGCTCGTACTGGCCGGCGGCGGGATCGGTGGACGAGTCGATGACGATCCGGTCGGCGCGGTGGGGGAACATCTGGGTGTAGACGGCGCCCAGGTCGGCACCGTACGAGACGCCGTAGTACGACAGCCGGCGCTCGCCCAGCGCCGCGCGGATCGCGTCCATGTCACGGGCGACGTTCCGGGTCGTGGCGTGCGGCAGGAGCCGGGCGTTGTCCCCGTGCTCCCGGCAGCGGCGCGCGGTGTCCCGGGCATCGCGCACCGCTGCCTCGAAGTCCTCGCGGCGGGTCGTGGTGGGACCGGGCTCGGGCGCCGGGGCGGCGGGGCCGCAGGTGATGGGCGTGGATTCGCCGAGGAAGCGGGGATCGAAGCCGATCAGGTCGTAGCGGTCCGCGGCGTCCCCCAACGCGGGCCGCAGACGCAGGGGGTCGGCCAGTCCGGTGCCACCTGGTCCGCCCGGATTGGACAGCAGGATGCCCCGCCGCTCGCCGCGTCCGCCGGTGGCCCCGATGCGCGATACGGCGATCTCGATCGTCGGGCCGCCCGGGTCGGAATGGTCGAGGGGGACGGTCACCCGCGTGCACCGCGCGCCCGCCGCGCGCAGTTCCGTCTGCCGCGGAGAACAGGGTCCCCAGACGAGCCGCTGGTGGACGGCGCGGGCGGAGGGCTCGGCGGAGGCGGGGACGACGGGGGAGGGGGCAGTGGTGGCGGTGGCGGACGCGGGCATTCCGCCGGTGAGCAAACAGGCCAGGCCCAGGCCGACGGTGGCCGGTGCGGCGACGCGCATCGTGCTCCTCGGGATCGGATGGACGAATCCCGCACGAAGTTAGGCGCGCACGCGACCGACGGACATCCGGCCACCCGGTCGGTACGGCCTGGGGTCAGCACCACCGGTCACACCGGGGGACGAGGAGGGCCGGCTCCGTCCTCGGCCCTCCACGGCCCCGGACGGCCCTGGGCACGGTTCGGCTGTCGGTTTCGGATCGGCCCGGGGGAGACAGGATCCGTCCTCGGCCCCGGGCACAGGACTCGGTTTCGGCCCGGGGGACACAGGACCCGTGCTCGGCCCCCGGACACAGGGCCCGTCCTCGGCTCCGGTGGCGGCTCAGCCCTCGGTGTTCACCATCGAGGCCGCGGCGTACGTGAGGTAGTCCCACAGCCGCTGCTCGTGCTCCGGCGCCAGCCCGAGCTCGTCCAGGGCGGTCCGCATGTGGCCCAGCCACGCATCGTGCGCCGCCCGGTCCACCCGGAACGGGACGTGCCGCATCCGCAGCCGCGGGTGTCCGCGCCGCTCGGTGTACGTACGGGGGCCGCCCCAGTACTGCATCAGGAACAGGCTGAACCGTTCCTCGGCCGGGCCCAGATCCTCCTCCGGGTACATCGGCTTGAGCAGCGGGTCCTCGGCGACCCCCTGGTAGAAACGATGCACCAGGCGCCGGAAGGTCTCCTCGCCGCCGACCTGCTCGTAGAAGGTCTGCTCCTGCAGCGTGTCGCGCGGAATCTCAGTCACCCGTCCATCGTCGCAGACGCACCGGCCGAGTACCTGGGGCCTAGGCCCTGCCTTCGAACTGAGGCCTGCCACGGCCCGGGTCCTGGCCACCGGGGGCCGCGCGCAGGAAGGTGGAGATCGGGGAGACCGGGAGACCGGGGAGAACGGGAAGACGGAGAGATGGACGACACACATCCGGACCGGTTCGCCGAGGCCGCCACCGGTGAACGGTGGGCGATGGTGCGAGGCATCGTGGCCCGCGGGGGACTGGGCGACCCGCGCTGGCGGGCCGCGTTCGAGGAGGTGCCGCGCCATCTGTTCGTGCCGTACTACTTCGTGGCCGGTGGAACGGACCGCCTGTGGTGCGAGGACCCGGACCCGGTCCGCCGGGCCCGATGGCTGCGCGGGGCGTACGCGGACGAGGCGCTGGCCACCCGGATCAGGGACGGCGAGCTGATCTCGTCGAGCAGCCAGCCGTCGCTGATGGCCCGGATGCTCGACGAACTGGACGTGCGCGACGGACAACGGGTGCTGGAGATCGGCGCGGGCAGCGGCTACAACGCGGCCCTCCTCGCGCACCGGCTCGGCGACGACGCCGTGACCACCGTCGACCTCGACCCGGAGATCACCGAGTCGGCCCGTCGGCACCTGGCGGCGGCCGGTCACCACCCGGCGGTGATCACCGGCGAGGGGACCCGGGGCTGGCCGCCGCGCGGCCCGTACGACCGGATCATCGCGACCTGCACCCTGTCGTGCGTCCCACCGGCCTGGCTGGACCAGTGCGCTCCGGACGCGCGGATACTGGCACCGCTCGCCACCGGACTGATCGTGCTGCAGGTGCGGGTGACCGCGCGCCGCAGGTACGCCGAGGGACGCTTCCTGCGCACGCCCGCCTATTTCGTACCGTTGCGGGGCAGCACGACGGGACCCGCCCGGCGCCCGCACACCGGCGCGCTCCCCCGGCGCTTCAGCGAGGACGAACGCTTCCGGTTCCTGCTGGAGCTGACCGGATCCAGTCTCGACCCGCACGAGGCCCTCTCCCTCTGGCAGCGCGAGGGGTGCCCCGGGAGGGAGAGGTTCGGCATCACCGTCCGGGACGGGCGGCAGTGGGCCTGGCTGGACGACCCCGAAGGGCCGTACGCCTGGCCACTGCCCGAGGGGTAGTCCCGGCCCCGGCCGGCCCGGGTGCCTCGGCGGTCCTGGCGGGGTTCCCGCGGCCCGTCAGTCCTGGCGGATCGTGATCGTCGTCCATGCCCCGACATGCACGCGGTCGCCGTCCTTGAGCGGGACGGGGACGTAGGGCTGGATCGGGTCCTCGGCGCCGTTGAGCGTGGTGCCGTTCGTGGAGTTCTGGTCCACCACGGCCCAGCCGCCGTCGGGCTGCCGCACCAGCACCGCGTGCTGGTGCGAGACGCCCGGGTCCTCCGGAGGCACGGACAGGTCGATGTCGGGGGACTCGCCGGTGCTGTGCCTGCGACGCCCGACGGTGACCTGGTTGCCGGTCAGCGCCACCCGCTGCTCCGGGGAGTACGCGGGCAGGTTGAGGCCGGTCGCCTCCGGACCGCTGCGCTGCATCATCGCCAGGAAGTACTCGCGGTCCGGGGCGATGACGGCGGTCCAGCTCGCGGGCGGCTGGTTCTGGTTCCCGCCCGGCGACGGCGGTTGCTGCTGCGCCGGGGACGACGGCTGCGGGTCCTGCGGCCGGGACGGCGGTGACAGCATCCAGTCGTCGTCGGCGGACCGCGGCGGCTGCGGTGCGGGCGGCTGAGGAGCCGAGGGCGCGGCCGGAGCGGGCCGTTCGAACGAGGGCGGCGCCGACTGCTGCTGGAACGGCGACGAGGACTGCTGCTGGAACGGCGGCGGAGGCGGCCCCTGCTGCTGGAAGTGCTGCGGGGGCTGTGACGCCTGCGGTACTTGCGGCGGCTGCGGTGCCTGCGGACCCGGGCCGGGCGCGGACGCCGGGCCGGGCGTGGGTGCGGGGACCGGGCCGGGCGCGGGGGCCGGGGGCTCGGGGCGGCTCCCCTGCTCGGGGGAGAGCGGCTCGGCCGGGCGGTTCACCTGCGAGGGCCGCGAGCCCTGGTACTCGAACGGATCGGGCATCCGCTGGGGCCCCGACGGCTGCTGCGCCTGGAAGCCCGGCGGCAGGTTCAGACCGGGCGGAGGGCCGGTGGCGGCGCTGGGGCGCGGGGCCAGCGGCGTGTACGACGTCGCCGTGTTCGTCAGGAAGTTCCAGCGGCACTCCTCGCAGAACGGCGCCATCGCCTCGCGGGGCGTGCGGCACTGCGGGCAGAGTTCGGCCTGCTGGGTCGGGTCGGCGCCGGACGGCCCCTGGGGGTGGCCGTACCCGGGAGCGGGCGGCGGGGGAGGCGGCGGAGGGACCGAGCCCGCGGGAGCGCCCGCGCCGGTCATGCGATGGCCGCAGACCTCGCACCAGTCCTCGGAACCCGACTGGTGTCCGTTCGGGCAGGTCGGCATGTCGGCGCTTCCCCCTCTCCTCGTCCGGCCCCGCGGGGCCGTCGTTTCCCGTGCTCTTCGCTGCCCGGCGGACCATTTCGCTCCGGCCGGGCGGCCTGACTGTACGGCTGTGCGATTGTGCCCCGCACGGCACCGTGTCTCCGCGCCTGGCCCCCGCGCCGTCCCTCGCGTCCGTGCGGACGCGCGTCGTGCGGGCGCTTCGGTGTGCGGGTGTTTCGGTGTGCGGTTGTCCTGTGCGGTTATTTCTTGACGCGGACGGTCTTGGTGGAGCGTGTTTCGAGCGTCATCGAGTCGGCCTCCGCGACCTTCGCCTTCAGTCGCACAGTACCGGTCGCCGCGTCGACGACGTCCACCACCTTCGAAAGCAGTTTCGCAGTGTCCTCGTTCCCGGACGCCGACGCCAGCTGTACCGCGCGGCCCAGTTTCGCGGTGGCGCTGTCGAAGTCGCCCGATTTCCGGGCGTCCAGCCCCTGCTGGATGACCTGCGCCAGTTCCGCCTGGCCCGTGTAGTGCGCGACCTGCGGATTGATCGAGGTGGACGCCGCCATGTCGTCGGTCCACACCGCCCGTACCAGGCCCTGGGAGAGCGTCCGGGGCGCCCCGCCCGCGGGGTCGGGGAGCACCAGCGAGACCCGGGACGCCAGCATCTCCTGGCCGATCCCGGCCTCCGGCACCCGTACGCACACGTGGTAGTCGCGCGACTCGTCGCCCCATGAACCCGTCGGGTAGTCCCCGGCCCGGGGGCCCGCCCCGGTGCGGCGTCCGGTCAGGTCGACGACCGTCGGCGCGACCTGTTTCACGAACATGATCTCGGCCCCGACGGGCGTCCAGAGCCGCAGCGCGACGTCCGCGACCTCCTTGCCCATCGCGTTCTCCATCATCCGCCGGAAGTCCGCGGACAGGCCCGCCGGGTCGGCGACGATGTCGGCCGTACCGAGCAGGGCGGAGGCGATGCCCGTGACCTCCTTCACCTCCCAGTCGGTGCCGACACCCCGGGCGTCACAGGTGAAACGGCCCGCGCAGGATTCGAGAGCGGCCCGCAGATCCTCCGGGGCCTCGTGCTCGTTGCGGCCGTCGGTCAGCAGGATCCCGTGCCGGATCCCCACGTCGGCCGCGCCGAGCAGCCGGTCGGCCAGCCGCAGCCAGGTGCCGATCGCCGTACCGCCGCCGGCGGCGAGCGAACGCAGCGCCTCCTTGGCCTGGACCCTGGTCCGCGCGTCGGCCACCGCGAGCCTTCCGTTGCCCGGGTAGACCTCCTTGGCGACATGCGTTCCGCCGACCACCGCGAACGCGGTGCCGTCGCGCAGGGTGTCGATCGCCGCGGCCGTCGCGTCGCGGGCGTTGCGCATCTTCGTCGGCGGATAGTCCATGGACCCGGAGCAGTCGACCATGATCACCACGCCGGCGCCCGCCGCCCGGCCCGATCCGGACACGTCCGCCGAAGCCGCGCCGGACAGCGGGACCCCGCCGGTGGTGCCGCCCCCGGTCGAGGCGACCGTGACGATGGCGTTGACCTCGCGACCGCCCTGCGGGAGAAACTCGTTCTGGTACACCTCGACCGAGAACTGCGGCACGTTCGACTTGGAGAAGTTGGCCATCTGATCGGCTCCTCGGGAACTCCAGGTGTCGGATGAGGACAGCTGTGAGGGGGACGAGACAAGGAAGGGGCACGGAACGGAAACGGTCGGAATCTGGACGAGATCGGACGGAACCGGAACGCCCCGGGAGTGAACCGGAAGCGAACCGGAACCAAGCGTTACGCAACGGCACTCATGGGGTGTCGCAGCCCGATCCTGCCCCCTGCGGCGTCACCGCGAACGGCACCAGCGCCACCGTTACGTTGTCGTGGCCCCCGCCGTCGAGCGCGTGACCCACCAGCGCCCGCGCGGCGTGCAGTGGTCGCGACCGTGCGTCGGCCGGTACGACCGCGGCCATCTCGGCGGCCGACTCCGCGTAGTTCCACAGACCGTCCGTGCACACCACCACGAGACCCGGCCGGTCCGGTTTGAACGACGCGGTGTGCGGCTCCAGTTCGTACGCGTCGGCGCCGAGCCAGCCCGTGATCGCGTGGGCACGGTCGTCCGCGTACGCCTGGGCCTCGCTCATCAGGCCCGCCGCCACCATCTGCGCGGCCCACGAGTCGTCCTCGGTGAGCCGGGCGGGCGGCGCGGAACGGTCGTCCGGCACCCAGTAGGCGCGGCTGTCGCCGACCCAGCCGACCACCAGCAGGTCTCCCGCCGTGATGGCGCCGACCAGGGTGCACGCCGGCGCGTTCTGGTGCCGCCCCGGATCGTGCTCCGTCGCCCGGCCGGTCTCCCCGGCCAGGGAGTCGACCGACTTCGAGGCCGCGACGATCGCGTCGTGCATCGCCTGCTGCGGATGGGTGCCGCGCGGCAACGACTCCAGGAGTGCCTCGTTGGCGGCGTTCGCGGCGGCGGCCGATGCCTCGTCGGGGCGGCTGGCCGAGGAGACGCCGTCGCACACGATCGCGACGACGGCCGGCGAACCGTCGGGCAGGGCGGTGGTCGAGACGGCGAACGAGTCCTCGTTGCGGTGATGGCGCAGGCCCCGGTCGCTGACGGCGGCCACCGAACCGAGTTCCTGCTCCATGTGGTCGCGCTCGCGCGGCTGGGCGTGCCCGCAGTTCTCGCAGTAGCCGTCGGTGTCCACGCGCCCGGCGCGGCACGCCACGCACAGCTTGGTGCCGGCCGACGGCGTCGCGAACGGCCCGTCGGTGCGGGTGCGCGGGTCGGGCACGGGCGGCGCGGCGGAGGGGGCGCCGGTGGCCGCCGGTGCGGATGCCCCGGCGGCCAGGGCGTGCGCCGTCGCTTCCTGTGCCTGGGCCGGGGACCGTGTAGGTGGCCGATCGGACCCTGGGGCGTCCGCGGTCGCGGGCGCGGCCAGTTCGAAGTCTCCCGAACCGCCCGCCCCGTCGGGCCGGTTCTCCGCCGCCGGCACGGTCAGGGCGACCGTCGGGCGGTCACGTGGCGGCGCGGGCACGGCCGACAGGTCGTATCCGCACGCACCGCAGAACCGGTCGCCCGACTCGGCCGGTTCCTCGCAGCCCGGGCACTTCGACAGGGCCGTCTCCTGGGGCTTCTGCGACATCCTCACACCCACGTCCGGGGGCGGAAACGGTTGGCCCGTTCCACCAGTTCGATCCTCTCGTCGCCGGGCTCCGCGAGCCGGGCGAGCATCCGGTACGAACGCTCCAGCCCGAACCGCAGGCCGCGCTCGTCCCACTCACTGCCGAGCAGCTTCCCCAACCCGTCCGGTCCGTAAGGTCCGTTCGGCCCGCCGGATGCAGCGGGTCCGGCGGATCCACCGGGGCCGTTCGGCCGCGCTGCCGGGCCCCCGGCCGCGGGGCTGCCGGAGAGCACCCAGTCGAGCGCGGTCCCCAGCACCTCCGTCGACAACTCCTCGCGGCGCACGGGGTCCAGGCCGAATCCCGCCAGCGCCGAGACCTGGTCGGCGGCGGCCCGGAGGTCGGCGAACAGTGGTTCCGACGGGGCCCGTTCGCGCAGCCGTGCTCGTACCGCGGCGACCCTGGCCGCCGTGAAGTGGATCGACGCCTCGGGCACGGACTCCAGCGTTGCCACCGCCCCGGCCCGGTCCCCGGCCGCCAGCCGCACCCGGGCCAGGCCGAACGCCGCGCTGACGAAGCCCGGATCGGTCGTCCACACCAGGCGGTAGTACTCGGCGGCGTTGTCCAGTTGCCCCAGCACCTCCGCGCAGATCCCCAGCGCCAGCTTCGGCGTCGGCTCACCGGGGAACGCGTCGTACACCGCGTCGAAGGACAGCGCCGCGCTCTCGTACGCCCCGGTCACCAGCGAGGTGACACCGCGGTACCAGACGACCCGCCAGTCGTCCGGGTGCCGCCCCTCCAGTTCGGTCAGGGTCCGCACGGCCGCGTCGAGTTCGCCGGTCTCCAGGCGGGCCCGCAGCTCGCGCAGCCGGGTCTCCGGGGAGGGCGCCGGTACGTTGCCCAGCGCGGCGATCAGGTCGGCCGGGGCGGTGGCCATCAGCCCGGCGAGGAAACCGGCATTGGGGTCGTTCGCGTCGACCCGGGGCACGGGCAGCGCGAGCGAGGCGGTCCGTGCGTCGAGCCCGGCGGGCCGGGGGAGGCTCGGGACGTACGGTGCCGAGGCCGCAGCCGCAGCCGACGGCACCGGTGCCGTGGACGGCGCTCCCGGAACGGCGGCCGGGACCCGGGGCCCGGGGATCGCGGGGCCCGAGGCCCCCGCACCCACCACCGCCGGTGCGCCCGTACCCGTGCCCGTGCTCGCACCCGGCCGATTCCGGCGGCGCCTTCCGAGGAGCCCGGACGGCGCCGGTCCGGCGGCCCGCGCGCCCAGCCGCGACACCTCGCCCGTCGGCTTCGCGAACAACTGCGTGTCCGTGACGCGTACTTCGGTACCGAACAGCGTCGACAGCGCCGGTCGCGGCCGTCCCGTCTGGAGCGCCACCACCTCGCGCAGCACCCCGGTAAGCTGCTCCGCCATCTCCGCCGCCGAGGCGAACCGCCGCCCCGGATCGGGGTCGGTGGCCCGCACCAGCAGCCGGTAGAACGACTCGTAGGTCCGGAACACCTCGATGTTGTCCGGGTCGGGCAGCGAGTCCACGAAGACGTTCGTGTAGCCCTGGAAGTCGAAGGTGAGCACCGCGAGCGTCCGCGCGACCGTGTAGAGGTCGGACGCGACCGACGGGCCGACCTCGGCGACCTCCGGCGCCTGGTACCCGACCGTGCCGTAGATGGCCGACTCCTCGTCGTCCATCCGGCGCACCGCGCCCATGTCGATCAGCTTCAGCCTGCCCTCGGTCTGGATGGCGTTGTCGACCTTGAAGTCGCAGTACAGCAGGTTGCGGCTGTGCAGGTGCCCGAGCGCCTCCAGCGCCTCGATCCCGTACGCGCACGCCTGCTCGACCGGCAGCGGGTCGCGCCTCCCGGCCGGGGTGCGCCGCTCGTTCGCGATCTCCTTGAGCGCCTTGCCGCCGACGTACTCCATCACTATGTAGCCGTCGAGCGAACCGGTGCGCTGATCGAGGTGTTCGACGAAGTTGTAGATCCGGACGATGTTGGCGTGCTCGATCTCGGCGAGGAACCGGCGTTCCGAGATCGCGGCGGCCATGGCGTCCTGGTCACCGGTGTCGAGCAGGCCCTTGAGGACCACCCAGCGGTCCGACACGGCGCGGTCCACCGCGAGGTAGACCCAGCCGAGCCCGCCGTGCGCCAGGCAGCCCACCACCTCGTACTGGCCGTGCACCACGTCGCCGGCGCCGAGCTTGGGCACGAAGGAGTACGGGTGGCCGCACTTGGTGCAGAACCCCTCCGTACGGCCCGGCCGTTCGCCCCGGGACCGGCCCACCGGCGCCCCGCAGTCGGAACGCGAACAGAAGCGCTTCCGTTCCGGGACCTCCGGGTTCGCCATCACCGCCGTGTGCGGGTCGGGCCGCGGCACGTCCGGTACCTGCACCAGACCCACGCCCAGCCTGTCCCGGCCGGACCCGCCCGAGGACGAGCCGGAGGAACGTGCGGACACGGAAGGTGAGGTGGCCGCCCCGGACAGCGAACGCGAGAGCCGGCCCGAGACGGACCGCCGGGACGTCGACGAACGGGACGAGGACCGCGAGGAGGAACGCGACGAGGAGCGGGACGCCGCCCGCGAGCCGTCGCTGCCACGGCTTCCCCGGCTGCCGGAGCTTCCCGGGCCGTGCGCACCGCCGCCCGCGAGCCCGGTGGGCGGCGAACTCACCATGCCCGTCGGGGAGACGACCGGGGCCAGACCGCAGGTGTCGCAGTACAGCTCACCGCCGCCCACGTCCTCGTAGCCGCCCCCGCACGTGGGGCGCTGGCACTGTGTACTCATCTTCCGTCCCCCTGTCCGCCCCGCAGCCGCGGCGGCCGTCCCGTTCCGCGCGTGCTCGTGCTCACGGTCCGTGCGGTCCGTTCCGTCTCGCGGGTGTTCGTGCTCACCGCCCGTCCTCCGGTTCGGGGGCCCGGTTCTGGGACAGCAGCTCGGCCGCCGTCTCCTGGTAGCGCCGCACCGCCTGGGCGGCGACCCGCAGATCGCACGGCGCGCTCCACAGCATCCGGCGCGCCACGTCGTACCGCTCGATCAGCATCGGGTCCTCGGCCAGACCGTGCCGGGCCACCTTCGCCCGGTACGCGTCCAGTCTGCCGCGCAGCTCCGCCCGTACGGCCAGCGGCGCGGTGACGGCGGTCAACGACTCGCGGGCGCGCAGCAGCTCCTCCTCGGCCTCCCGCTCCAGCGACTCCAGGAGCGGTGACAGCCGGTGCCACTGGGCGTGCCTGCGGTATTCCGAGGCCGCCACCAGCCGCTCCTGGAGCGCGGTCGCCGGGCCGCTCACGGCGGGCACCTCGGAGGCGGCGATCTTCGCCAGCACCTCGCCGCGGGCCGCCCTGGCCTCGGTCAGGGTCCGGTCCGCGCGGGAGAGGACGTCGCGCAGCCGCCCCAGCCGCTGTTCGGCGTCCTGCCGGACCGCGAGGACCGCCTCGATCTCGCGGCGTACGTCCTCCAGGGCGCGGGCCGCACGGTCGTAGCGCGTCGTGTCGGGGCGTCCGCCGCCGGGCGCGGCACTGCCCGGCCCCGACAGCCAGAAGGCGAGCGGATCGGAGATCACCTGCACCCGCAGCGTGGCCAGCTCCTGGGTGATCGCCTCCAGTTCGTCGCCCGCCGGATGCTCACCGGGCCGGACGCCCACCGAACGCGCCAGCGAACGGGTGCGGTGCAGCTCGGCGGAGAGCAGGTCGATCCGGGCGGGCAGCGCGGACCACACGGAGTCGGAGGCGACCACCATGTCCAGCGAGCGGGCGTACAGATCGTTCATCCGGGCGACCAGCTCCTCCAGCGAGAACCGCTCGGAGAGCCTGGCCGGACCGCCGGCCGACGTACCGGAGTGACCCGCGGCGTGCGCCACGGTGACGCTCCGGCCGCGCATCAGATCGGTGAGGGCCACCAGGTCGTCCCGGTTGGGGTGGCGGCGGCGCGACCGTATCGCCCGGGCCCTCGCCAGCGTGCCCGCGTACGCGTCGAAGTACCGCCACAGCAGCGCGATCGAGCCCTCGGTGGCGGCCCAGCGCTCCTTGGTGATGCCGGTCAGGTCGGCACCCTCCAGGAGCCGACGGCCCGCGTGGTCCTGGAGGGCGAGGAGCGAGGTCTCGATCGCCTCGTGCTCCGCGCCCAGCCGGTCCAGCGCACGGTCCGCCTCGTCCCGGTCCATGACCGGTCCGGGGGGCCGTTCCGCGTAGCCGGGGAAGGGGCCCGCGACGCTCATCGATCACCTCTCCGCTCCTCCCGCCGGGACGGACCCGCCGGGATCAGTGCCGCTTCCTCGCCTGCCACTGTCTCGTCTGCCACTGCTGCCACCGGTGCCCCCGTCACCGATGTCCTTCCCGGCACACAATGCCCCTCACGGCCCTCACGACACCAGTGCCCCTCTCGGCACCGGTGCCACGTCCGGCATCAGCGCCCCGCTCGGCACTATCGGCTCCGGTACTTGGGCGCCGGCGGCGCCGTCAGTCCCGGCAGACCGGCCTCCAGCCACTTCCGGTACGACAGCATCCAGGGGCTGTTCGCGCCACCGCTGCGGTAGCCCACCAGCACCTGGTTGACGCGGGCCACCAGGTCGTCCGCGCCCCGCTTCGTCGCCACGCCGTAGTACTCGGTGGTGAACGGCTTGTCGCCCTTGAGCTCGACCGCCGGGTCCTGGGCCGCCTGCCCGGCCGCCAGCGCGTTGTCCGTGACCACCGCGTCCACCTCGCCCAGTTGCAGCCGCACCAGGCAGTCGAGCTGGTTGGGGACGGTCAGCCGGTCCTCGTCCGCGCCGGTGCCGTCGTGCTCGTCCTCGAAGACCGCCCCGAACGACTGCTTCTTCAGCGCGTCGTAGGCGGTGGAGCCCTCGGCGGTGCAGACCCGCTTGCCGGACAGGGACGTGTCGTACCCGGTGATCGTCGACTCCTTCGGCGCGAGTACCTGCTGCCCGGTCTGGAAGTAGGCGGTCGAGAACGAGACCTGGCGGGCCCGCTCGCAGTTGATCGTCATCGTCCGGACGACGACGTCGACCTTGCCGTTCTCGAGGACGGCGACCCGCTGGTTGGTGGGGATGGCCCGGAAGACCACGGCGTCGGGGTCGCCCAGGATGTTCTTGGCGACGGCCCGCACCAGATCGATGTCGAAGCCTTCGAGCCGGCGGTTCTCCGGGTTGCGGTACCCCCAGCGGAAGCTGTTCTGGTCGACGCCCGCGATCAGCTTCCCGCGCGCCTTGATCCTCGCGATGTTCGGGCCGTCCGCACCGGACGGCGGCAGGCTCGCCTCCGGGTCCGCGCAGTCCTCGGTCAGGGTCTGCGTCGCGTGCGCCGTACCCGGACCGGAGAAGCCGCCGAACGCGTCGGCACCGGCGCGGGAGAGCGGCAGCAGCGTCAGCGAGGCCGTCACCGCGCAGGCCACGGCCATGCCCGTCACACCGCCCCAGCCGCGCAGCCTGCCGGCGGCGGACCTCGCTCCCGTATGCTTCCTGGTCATCGCTCCCCCTCCCGCTCTCACCGGTACTCCGAGAGCCTGCGGTTGACACCGACGATCGCGGCGACCGCTCCCAGCGCGGCGAGCACGGCGGCACCGACCGGCAGCCAGGTCAGCGCTCCGAGACCGTCGTTCGCGGCCGCGGTGAACTGGTCCTGTTCATGGGCGAGCGCCTGCGCCAGCGCGTCGTCCACCCGGCCGAACGACTCGCCCGTCGACTTCTCCGGCCCGATGATCTGCTCCAGCGCGCCGTCGTAGTCGCCGCTGTCGTCGGTCGTACGGGCGGCCCGGTGGCGGTCCTGCCACTCGGAGACCGCGCCGATCGCGGTCTCCACCGGCCCGCTTCCCCGGTCGTCGTCGGCGAGCTCCCGGGCCCTCGCCAACTGCTCGCCGAGGGCCTTCATCCCCGTGTTGAAGTCGGTCTCGTACTTGTCGTTCCTGCCGTCCGGGGTGAGCACGGCGCCCCGGGCGACCAGGGTGAGGTTCTCATTGGCCCGCGCCTTCAGGGAGTTGATCCGCGCGTGGTTGAGCACGTCCAGGGACTGCTGTCCGTGCGTGTCGGCGCTGCGCAGCTCGGCGCGGGCCACCGTGTGCCCCACGGCCAGCCACAGCAGCACCACGGTCGACGCGGCGGTCGCGACGAGCAGTCCTTGGTTGAAGACCCGGTTCGTCCGGCGGTAGTTGCGCCGCTGCGCCCAGAACAGCGCGGCCACCGCCACCACACCGAGCCCGAGCGAGAGGAACGGCCAGGCCCTGGCCTCGTCGCCGTCCCGGCCGAGCCGGCCGGTCTCCGCCGCGTACAGCCGCTCGGCGGCCGGCAGCAGGACATCGGTCATCTTCTGGTTCGCGTACCGGAGGTAGGCGCCGCCCAGCGGCAGCCCCTGGCGGTTGTTGGCGCGCGCCCGCTCGATCAGGCCCGTGTAGCGGGGGAGTTCCTTGTTGAGCGTGGTGATCTCGCGCCCGGACTCCGACGACGGGTCGGTGCCGGCCGCGGCCCGGACCAGCAGTCGGGAGGCCTCCTCGATGTCCTTGTCGTACCGGTCGAGGACCGCGCGCGGCTCCTGCGCACCGGCCAGGAAGCCGCTGGCCGCCGAGGTGTCGGCATCGGCCAGGGAGCGGTAGATGGCGGCCGCGCTCGCGCTCAGCGGCTGGCTGCGGTGCACCACGTCGTCGGCGACGGCCGCCCGGTCGCCGACCTCGAACGCCGTCACGGCCCCGAACGCGACGACGCACAGGGCCAGCACGGCCCCGATGATCCGGAGCCGGCCCGGCTCGGTCGTCGCCGCGGCCCGCAGCCGACGCGAGGTGATGGCCCGGACACCGGGATGCGGCAGAACGGCCGGGGGCGCGGGTGCGGGCGCGGGTACGGCCGTGGGCGCGGAAGGCCGGGCCCGCACGTGCTCCGGGGCGGTGCGCATGTTCGGCGGGTGTGTCACTTGACCTCCCCCTCGGTCGCTGACGGTGGACCGGCCGGCCCCCGATCGGTCGGGGAGCTCGTACCCGGCCAGAAGTATGGCCGCGTGGACCGGCCGCCACACCGGGAACGCCCGGATCCCGCGTCGGTCCACGTCGGATCCATCCGCATTCGATCAAGGCGCGCGCCGTCGATCAAGCCGATCGGGGCCCGGACCCCGAAACCGGGCCCGGACCGCACCCGGAATCCGGATTCCGGGGCGGACCTCGAACCGAACTCCGAACCGGACACCGGAGCGAACCGATCCCCTTTCATGAACACGTCCGGAGTCACTGATCGGTTCCCGTACGCGAGAGGCGTCCCGCGGCACGGAACACCGCGGGACGCCTCGGACGAGGAACAGGACATGACACGCTCTGCCGGAAGCCCGGAAGCCCGGAAGCCCGGAAGCCCGGAAGCCCGGAAGCCCGGAAGCCCGGAAGCCCGGAAGCCCGGAAGCCCGGAAGCCCGGAAGCCCGGAGGCCCGGAGGCCCGGAGGCCCGGAGGCCCGGGGGACGTCCCCGGAGGAGGACGGGGCGCCCCCCGGAGAGAGGGGCCGGGCCGGTCGGTCAGCGGCGGTACAGCGCGCGCAGCCTCTCGTGCACCTCGGCCGGTGCTCCCGTCCGGTCCAGGCCCAGCAGGGCGGCCCCCAGCACCGGGGGCTCCGTCACCACCCGGACGACCGCCTTCGGGGCCCGTACCGCGAGGAGGTCCGCGATCCGTTCGTCCAGCCGGGGGTGACGGGCCGCCAGCACCCCGCCGCCCAGCACCACCGGAGCCTCCTCCGCCAGCAGACCCAGTCGGCCCAGCGCCACCGACGCCATCGAGACGACCTCCTCCGCCAGCCGGTCCACCAGCGCACCCGCCACCGCGTCCCCGGCCGCGGCCGTCGCGAAGAGCACCGGGGTCAGCTCGTAGCGCCGCTCGGACTCGATCCGGCCCAGATGCAGCGCCTCGATCAGCGCGTACATCGAGTCGAGCCCGAAGTGCGCGGGCAGCGCGCGGGCCAGTTCGGTCGGCTCGCCGCGACCGTCCTCGGCCCGCGCGGCGAACCACATCGCCTCCTCGGCCAGCCCCGAACCGCCGCCCCAGTCACCGGAGATGCGGCCTATCGCGGGGAAGCGTGCGGTCCGCCCGTCCGGCAGCATGCCGACGCAGTTGATGCCCGCACCGCAGACGACCGCCACGCCCCGGGGCTCGTCCACACCCGCGCGCAGGATCGCGAAGGTGTCGTTGCGCACCTCGACCGACTCGCCCCAGCCCCGGGCACGCAGCGCCGTCGCCAGCTCCTCCTCCTCCACCGGGAGGTCGGCGTTGGCGAGACAGGCCGACACGTGCCTCACGCCGCCGGACGGGACGTCGGACAGCTCCAGCGCCCGGCCGACGATCGCGCCGAGCGCGTCGACGGCCGCCTCCACGCCCACCACCGGTGGCTGGAAACCGCCGCCACGAGCGGCCGACAGAATCGTTCCGTCGGTGCCGATCACGGCCACGTCGGTCTTGCTGTTCCCGGCGTCGATCGCGAGGACCGAAGCGTTCACGCCCACGCCAGGTGCTCCCGGTTGTGCGCGATCAGCTTGTCGGTGAGCGCCTCGGCGTACTCGAACTGGCCGATCAGAGGGTGCGCGAGCAGTGCCTTGAACACTGCGTCCCTCCCGCCCGCCCGCCCGGTGGCTCGCCCACCGAGCAGCGCCGCCTCCAGGGCCAGGTCCTCGTACGCGGTCACGTTGGCGATCAGGCCCGCGTAGAGCGGGTCCAGCTCCGGCACGGCGAGCGGGGTCGCCCCCGTGCCGTCGACCCGGGCCTGCACCTCGATCACCGCGTCGTCCGGCAGGAACGGCAGCGTCCCGCGGTTGTACGTGTTCACCACCTGCACCGGGGAGCCGCCCGAGCCGAGCAGCGAGGACGCCAGGTCCACGGCCGCCTCGGAGTAGAAGGCGCCGCCGCGCTTGGCGAGCAGCGCGGGCTTCTCGTCCAGCGCCGGGTCGCCGTACATGGCGAGGAGCTCCTTCTCCATCGCGGCCACCTCGGCCGCCCGGGACGGCTTGGTGCCCAGTTCCCGCACGACCTCGTCGTGCGCGTAGAAGTACCGCAGGTAGTACGAGGGGACGACGCCGAGGCGGTCGACGATCGCCCGGGGCATGCGCAAGTCGCCCGCGATCGTGTCGCCGTGCTCGGCGAGCAGCCTCGGCAGGACGTTCTCGCCGTCCGGGCCGCCGAGGCGGACCCCCAGCTCCCAGGTCAGGTGGTTGAGTCCGACGTGGTCGAGGTGCACCTGGTCGGGGGTGACGTCGAGCAGCCGGGCGAACTTCCGCTGGAAGCCGATCGCCACGTTGCACAGGCCGACGGCCTTGTGCCCGGCCTGGAGCAGCGCCCGGGTGACGATGCCGACCGGGTTGGTGAAGTCGATGATCCAGGCGTTCGGGTTGGTGCGGCGGACCCGCTCCGCGATGTCCAGGACGACCGGGACGGTGCGCAGCGCCTTGGCGAGGCCGCCCGCGCCGGTGGTCTCCTGGCCGATGCAGCCGCACTCCAGCGGCCAGGTCTCGTCCTGGTTGCGGGCGGCCTGGCCGCCGACGCGCAGCTGGAGCAGGACCGCGTCGGCGTCGGCGACGCCCGCGTCCAGGTCGGCGGTGGTGACGATCCGTCCCGGGTGGCCCTGCTTGGCGAAGATCCGCCGGGCGAGGCCGCCCACGAGTTCCAGGCGGTCGGCCGCCGGGTCGACGAGCACCAGTTCCTCGATGGGCAGCGTGTCCCGCAGCCGGGCGAATCCGTCGATCAGTTCAGGGGTGTAGGTGGACCCGCCACCCACTACAGCGAGCTTCATGGTCAGCCCTTTACTCCGGTCAGTGTGACGCCCTCGACAAACGCCTTCTGGGCGAAGAAGAAGACGAGGATCACGGGGGCCATGACCAGTACGGTCGCGGCCATGGTCAGGTTCCAGTCGGTGTGGTGCGCCCCCTTGAACGACTCCAGTCCGTAACTGAGGGTCCAGGCGGCCGGGTTCTCGGAGGCGTAGATCTGCGGGCCGAAGTAGTCGTTCCAGGCGTAGAAGAACTGGAAGAGCGCGACGGCCGCGATGCCAGGCTTGGCCATGGGCAGCACCACCCGCAAAAGCGTGCGCAGTTCGCCGCAGCCGTCGACCTTCGCCGCGTCCAGGTACTCGTCGGGGATGGTCAGCAGGAACTGCCGCAGCAGGAAGATGGAGAACGCGTCGCCGAACGCCATCGGGATGATCAGCGGCCAGAGCGTGCCGGACAGGTCCAGTTGCTTCGCCCAGAACAGGTACATCGGGATGACGACGACCTGCGGCGGCAGCATCATCATCGAGATGACGAGCATCAGCGACAGATGCCGGCCGCGGAAGCGGAACTTGGCGAGCGCGTACGCCACGGGCACCGACGAGACGACCGTCAGGACCGTGCCGAGCCCCGCGTACAACAGGGTGTTCTTCCACCAGGTCAGGAAGCCCGGGGTGTCGAACACCTTCTTGTAGTTGCCCCACTCGAAGGGGTGCGGCCACAGATCGCGGGTCAGCGCCTGCTGGTCGCTCATCAGCGAGGTGAGCACCAGGAAGACGAACGGCAGCACGAAGAACAGTGCCGCCGCGACGCCGAGCGCGTGCACGGCGATCCAGTTCAGCAGCGCCTTGCGGCGCGCCGCGCGACCGGCCGGGGTGACCGGGCCGGTCGCCGGTGCCGTGTCGGACGTCGTCGCTCGGGTGTCCAGTGCCTGGGCCACGTCACTCACCTGCCTGGATCAGCCCGCCGCGGCGCCGCATCAGCAGTGCGGTGAACGCCATGGCGAGGAGGAACAGAACGAGCGCGGTCACACAGGCGGAGCCGTAGTCGAAGCGCTGGAAGCCGAGGTTGTAGACGAGCTGCGGAAGCGTCAGTGTCGACTTGTCGGGATAGCCGGGTTCGAACTGCTGCCCGGAGCCGCCCATCACACCCGAGGCGACCTTCCCGGCCACGAGTGGCTGGGTGTAGTACTGCATGGCCTGGATGATCCCGGTGACCACGGCGAACATCACGATCGGCGCGATGTTCGGCAAGGTGACGAAGCGGAACCGCTGGAACGGGCCCGCCCCGTCCAGCTCCGCCGCCTCGTACTGCTCCTTCGGCACGTCGAGCAGCGCGGCCATGAAGATCACCATCAGGTCGCCCACCCCCCACACCGCGAGCGCGGTCAGCGCGGGTTTGGACCAGGTGGCGTCGGTGAACCAGCCGGGCGTGGGCAGTCCCAGCGCCCCGAGGATCGAATTGGCCGGCCCCGTACCGGGGTTGAGCAGGAAGACGAAGGCGAGCGTCGCCGCGACCGGCGGCGCCAGGTACGGCAGGTAGAACAGGGTGCGGAAGACCCCGGCCCCCATCTTGATCTTGGTGATCAGCAGCCCGACGCCGAGGCCGAACACCACCCTGCAGGCCACCATCACCACGACCAGCCAGAGCGTGTTGCGCAGTGCCGGCCAGAACAGCGGGTAGTCGCCGAAGACGAACTGCCAGTTCTTCAGCCCGCTGAATTCGGGGGCGGTGAAACCGTCGTAGGAGGTGAAGGAGAAGTAGAGGGTGGAGATCAGCGGGTAGGCGAAGAAGAAGCAGAACCCGATCAGCCACGGCGACATGAAGGCCGCGGTCCACAGTGCCGCTTTTCCGCGTTTCGCGCCGAGGGTCGGTCCTCGGCGCTTCACCGGCGGTGCGAGTGCGTCCGTACGCTTGCTCATCGCGGTGCTACTTCGCCTGCGCGATCGCCGCGTCGATCTCGGCGGCGGTCTTCTTCAGGCCCGCCCCGATGTCCTTCTGCACGCCCTTCTCTATGTCGAATCCGAGATTCTGCAGGGACACCAGGTAGGCGCCGCCGTTCACCGAGGGCGGGGTGGTGGTGCTGTTCGGGTCGGCGGCGATGTCCAGGAACGTCTTGAACCGCGGGTCGTACTTCAGCTTCGGCGACTTCAGTGCGGCCAGCGTGGACGGCACGTTGTGGATGGCGTTGGAGAAGTTCACGACCGCGTCCGTGTCGGTCGTCATGAACTTGACCAGTTCCCAGGCCGCGTTCTGCTTCTTCGAGGTGGCGGCGATCCCCGCGATGGTGCCCGTGATGTAGCCCTTGCCGTAGGTGTCGGCCTGGTCGTCGGCGACGGGCATCGGGGCCACACCGATCTCGAACCCGGGATTGCTCTCCTCGGCCATCCCGAGCCGCCACGGGCCGTCCAGCTGCATGGCCACCTGGCCGGTGTGGAACGGGTGCTTGGCCCCCCACTCGTCACCGAACGACGTGCGGTACTTCTCCAGCTTCTCGAATCCGCCGAGGCCGTCGACCAGCTTCTTCTGGGTGGTGAGCATCGCGGCGAACGCCGGGTCCTCGGCGATGTTCGATCTGCCGTCCGCGTCGAAGTACTTCGGGTTCCAGCCGCCGAGGTAGTGCTCGGTGGTCGACTCGTAGCCGTGGTAGTTCGGCATGAACCCGAGCCGCTCGTACGAGTCGCCCTTGGTCTTGGTCAACTTCTTTGCGGTCGCGGCCAGTTCGGACCAGGTCTTCGGCGGTTCGGCGATTCCGGCGGCCTTGAACGCGTCCTTGTTGTAGTAGAGGCCGTACGCGTCGCCGAGCAGCGGAACCGTGCAACGCACGCCGTCGAACTGCGTGTACTCGTTCATCGCCTTCGGGAACGTCCTGTCCGGGTCGATGCCGTCCCGCTTCAGGAACGGGTTCAGATCGACGAACGCCTTCGAGGAGCAGAACTTCCCGACGTTGTTCGTGGTGAACGACGAGACGACGTCCGGAGCCTTCGAACCGCCTGCCCGCAGCGCCTGGTTGATCTTGTCGTCGGTCATGTTGCCGACGACGTTCACCTTGATGTTGGGATGCTTCTTCCGGAAGGCGTCGACCGTCTCCTGGATCGCCTTGACCTCGCCCGGGGCGCTCCAGCCGTGCCAGAAGGTGATGGTGGATTCCTTGGACGCGTCGTCCGTGGCACCGGAGTTGCTCTGGCCGGTACAGGCGGAGGCGAACAGCGTGAGCGCGGCGGCCGCGGCGAGCGCGGCGGCCGACTTCCGGCGGACTGCGGACATGACGGTGACTCCCGAGTACGAGGTGCGGAGGGGTGACGTACGGAGTGGGGTGAGGAGCGGATTCGGAGGGACGGGCGGACGTCGGAGCGGGGTGCGCGGTCAGCGCGAGGTGTCGAAGACCTCGTCGCGGGTGGTGACGAGGGCGCTCTCCAGCGCGCCGCGCAGGACGGGGCGATGCGTCACGGCACCGGCGATCAACCGGGGCCGGGAGGCGGACAGTTCGGTGAGTTCGGACTCCACCCGGCCGCGCAGGGGTTCCCCGCCGGCCGCGATCACGTCGCCGGACAGCACGACGAGTTCCGGGTCCAGCACGGCGGCCATGGACGCCAGCCCGGTCGCGAGCGCGGTGGCGAACCGGTCGAGGAGCCGCGTGTACGGACCTTCCTCGTCCGCCTCCGCGACCTCGGCGGCCCTGGCGATCAGCCGGGACGCCACCTCGTGATGGGTGCCGGGGGCGCGGACCGTTTCGTCGTCGATGCCGAGTTCCCGGGCCAGCCGGGCCAGCACCTGGGCGCCCGCCAGCTCCTGGAACCCGCCCGAGTTCGCCTTGGTGACCTGCCGGACCAGTGGTGCGCCCGGCACCGGCAGGAAGCCGACCTCACCGGCGCCGCCGGTGAAGCCGCGGTGCAGCCGTCCGTTGATCACGAGGGCGGCGCCGAGTCCCTCCTCGTTCCACAACAGGACGAAGTCGTCGTGCCCCCGCGCCGCGCCGAGCCGTTGTTCGGCCACCGCGACCAGGTTCACGTCGTTCTCGTACTCGACCGGCATCGGCAGGAACGCGGCCAGCTCGTCCAGCAGCGCGGGGGAGTGCCAGCCCGGCAGGTGCGAGGCGTACCGCAGCCGTCCGGTGCCGGGGTCGAAGGCGCCGGGGGTGCCGATGACGACCCGGTGGATCTCGGAGCGGGTGAGCCCGGCGTCCTTGACCGCCCCGTCCAGAGCGTCCGCCACCTGCCGCACCACGGAGTCGGTGCGCCGGCCCGGGGTGCGCAGCTCGAACTCCCCGACCGTCTCGCCGGTCACGTCGGCGACCGCGGCGAGGATCCGCTGGGCGTTCACGTCCAGCCCCGCGACGTGCGCGGCCCGCGCGTTCACCGCATACAGCTGGGCGTTGGGTCCGGGCCGCCCCGCCACCGTCCCGGTGGCGACGACCAGCCCGGCCGCCTCCAGCCGCGCCAGCAGCTGCGAGGCGGTGGGCTTGGAGAGCCCGGTCAGCTTGCCGATCCTTGTGCGGGAGAGCGGTCCGTGCTCCAGCATCAGATCGAGGGCGGCCCGGTCGTTCATGGCTCGCAGAACGCGGGGGGTACCCGGTGTGGTTCCGGCCATGAGCTCCACCTGCCCTGTGTTCGGAAAGGTTGTTCGGAAAGTTGTTAGGAAACTTTCCTATTCGGTGAGAGGACGGTATGGCGCCGCGGCCGGGTCGTCAATGGTCAGCATCGCTGCGGCAATCAAAGCGTTACGTGGAGGCGGCCGTTCGGTTGCCTCCGGTCCCCCTGGGGGGCCGTGGAACCGGGGTCGGGGAGCGGGGCGGCCGAAGGGGCACGCGCGGATCGACGGATCCACGCGTGCCCCTTCGGGCGCGTTCGGAAAGTCCCGGCTACTTCGACAGGTTCGACGGCGGGGTGATCGGGTTCGTGGCCAGGGACTGCGGCGAGGTCGCCGACGCGAACGCCGACGGGGCGGCCACCGCGGCCGACGGGTCGGGGGCGGGCTCCTCCTCCACCTGGGCCGGGACGCCCCCGACGATCCGGATGCCCGCCTCGTCGAAGGCCCGCTTGATCCGCCAGCGCAGCTCGCGCTCCACGCCCACCGCCTTGCCGGGCATCGTCTTCGCCGCGACCCGGACCGTCATCGAGTCCAGCAGCACGTCGCTCAGGCCCAGGATCTCCACCGGGCCCCACAGCCGCTCGTTCCACGGGTCCTCCTTGGCCATCGCGGCGGCGGCCTCGTCGATCACCGTGCGGACCCGGTCGAGGTCCTCCGAGGGGTGCAGCATCACGTCGACACCGGCTGTCGACCAGCCCTGGCTGAGGTTGCCGATCCGCTTCACCTCGCCGTTGCGCACGTACCAGATCTCGCCGTTGTCGCCGCGCAGCTTGGTGACCCGCAGGCCGACCTCGATGACCTCGCCGCTGGCCACGCCCGCGTCGATGGTGTCGCCGACGCCGTACTGGTCCTCCAGGATCATGAAGACGCCGGACAGGAAGTCGGTGACCAGGTTGCGCGCGCCGAAACCGATCGCCACACCGGCCACGCCCGCGGAGGCCAGCAGCGGGGCGAGGTTGATCTGGAACGCGCCCAGGATCATCAGGCAGGCCGTGCCGAGGATCAGGAACGACGCCACCGAACGCAGCACGGAACCGATCGCCTCGGAGCGCTGACGGCGGCGTTCCGCATTGACCAGCAGCCCGCCCAGGGCGGTGCCCTCCACGGCCTGGGCGCTGCGGTTCATCCGTTCTATGAGCTTGGTGAGAGCGCGCCGGACGGCGGTCCGCAGCACGATCGCGATCGCGATGATGAGCACGATGCGCAGACCGATGCTCAGCCAGGTGGACCAGTTCTCCTCCACCCAGCTCGCGGCGTTCCCGGCCTGCTCGGCGGCCTCGTCGAGCGAGCTGCCGGTCACGGGTGACGGGGCTGCGGTCAACAGGGCGGACAGGGACACGACGGAACCTCCGGATGGGGTGCGACAGGCCCACCACACTAACGGGGCAGCGAACGAGCACCACCGTCGCGACGGAGCGGACGGAAGCGTTACGGGGGCGCCGGGGCGCACATGTGGCCGATTACACACCGGACGGTCGTCTCCGCCGCGGCGGGGCCCGAGGAGCCCGTGCCGCCGGGCGTCGACGGGGCCGGGCGGGGCGGTGACGACGAAAATCCTTCCGGCCCGTTACCCGCACGTGGTGGCGCTTCGACCGGGCGTGAGGAGAAAATCGGATCGGATCGTCCCGGCGCGAGCCACGCGCCGCCGGCGTACAAGGAGGCATCCACCGTGCCGCATGTCCTGGTTCTCAACGCGTCGTACGAGCCGCTCGGCGTCGTACCGCTCCGCCGCGCTCTCGTCCTCGTGCTCGAAAACAAGGCCATCTGTCTCGAGGAGTCCGGCGCCTTCATGCACAGTGCCACCCGGGTCGTCCCGGCGCCCAGTGTCGTCCGGCTGAAACGGTTCGTACGGGTTCCCTACCGGGGGCCCGTACCCCTGACCCGCCGGGCGCTGTTCGCCCGCGACGGAGGCCGCTGCATGTACTGCGGCGCCGCCGCGACCAGCGTCGACCACGTCATCCCGCGCAGCCGCGGCGGTCAGCACTCCTGGGACAACGTGGTCGCGGCCTGCCGCCGCTGCAACCACGTCAAGGCCGACCGGCACCTGCCCGAGCTCGGCTGGCGGCTGCACCAGCAGCCCGCCCCGCCCACGGGCCTCGCCTGGCGCATCATCGGTACGGGTCATCGCGACCCGCGCTGGTTGCCGTACTTGCAACCCTTCGGCGCGGACGACGCGATGGCCCGGATCGACGGCGTATCAGCCTAGGATCCGGGCCTTCGTCGTCCCCGGGGCCGGGCCCGGGGACGCGGTCCGGCGCGCCCGCGGGTGGAAGCCCGCGCGACCGGGGCCGCGGGCCTGCGCAGCCGTGCCCGGCCCGCGCAGGACGTTTCCGCGTGCGGACCGGCACTCCGCGTCGCTCCGCCCCGCGTTACTCCCTCCCGGCGACGGCGTACGCCTCCACGGACCAGAGCGAGTAGCCGAACTCGGTGCCCCGGGCATCGCCCTGGACACGGATGAAGCGGGTGTCCTTCGCGTCCATCCGCACCGACTCGCGCCCGCCGCGACCGTCCCGCACGGTCGCCGCCGTGCGCCAGGTCCGCCCGTCCGGGGAGACCTGGACGCGGTAGCGGGAGGCGTAGGCGTCCTGCCAGTGCAGCACCACCTGACCGATCCGGGCCGGACTCGACAGCTCCGCCTGCCACCAGGCGCCGTCCTCGACCGGCGAGGACCAGCGGGTCTCCGGATCGCCGTCGGAGGCGGCCGACGCCGGGAAGTCCGGGGTCTCGTCACCCGAGGAGGACGCGGTGGCGGTGCGCAGCAGGTCGGGACCTCCGGTGCGGGGATACGCCCGGACGGTGAGCGTGCTGCGTTCCTCGCCGAAGCCGATCGGCACCTCGTACTCGCCCGCCGGGGTGCCCGCCGGGACGGTGATCTCGACGGGGACGTCGGTACGGGAGCCGCGCGGCACCCTCGTCTGCTTCGGCACGCTCACCTCGATGCCCTCGGGAGCCTGCGCGGTGAGCCTGCCCCGCACCTCGGCGGGGCGCCGGGCGGCCAGCCGGGCCCGGACCCGCTGCGGCCCGCCGCCGATCTCGGCGTCCGTCTCGCCGCGCGCGAGGTCGAGCCGGGCGGCCGGTTCGTCGCCGAACCACGGCACGAGCGCCCGTACGCGCGGAGCCGCCGCGTCCCCGGAGGCGCCGTTCCCGCTCCCGGACGCGGAGGGTCCGCCGGCGGTCAGTCCGTTCCCGGACGCGTCGCCCCCGGAGACTCCGGAGGTGTCGCTCCCGCTCGTGGCCTGCGGCACGATCGGCGGCAGCGCGCCCGTGATGACCGGGGGAGCGGCCGGACCGTCGACGGGCCAGCCGATCCGGATCGCGTCCGCGCGCAGCCCCCGGACCGGCGTCTGGGTCCAGCCCGTCCCCGACACCGGGCCCAGCCGACGCCAGCCCTCGCCGGGCACGTGCGCCTCCAGCGTCGCTCCGGCCGCCGTGCCGCTCCCGGGCACCGTCATCGCCGTCACCGTCTCCACCGGACGGGCCCGGTCCAGCCGCACCGTGTAACTGCCCGGCGCCCGGGTCACCGTGCCCGCCTTCCGGTCCGCGCCGGTCCAGGCATCAGCCTCCCGGCGCACCCGGTCCAGGAACGGGCCCAGCACCCCCGCACCGACCGTCGCGCCGCTCTTCTTCGTCGCCTTGTGCAGCGGCTCCAGCGCCAGGGACGCCCGCCACGCGGCGGCGCCGTCGCCGCGCGACTGGGCCCCCAGCAGGTCGACGGCCAGTTCGCCCGCCCGGCCGTACCGGGACAACTGCTCGGTCCACGGCCGCACTTCCTCGTCGAGCCGTCCGCCGGCCGGCCCCTTCAGCCGCTGCGGGGCCTCGCGCATCACCGTGAAGGCGGCGCGCAGCGCGCGCTCGGCGCCGTCCCGCGCCGCGGCGTCCTCCGCGGTGCGCGACCGCCAGAAGGCGTCCAGCAGCGGCCGCAGGTACGCCGACTCGTCGCCGCCCAGGACGGACGTCGCGTTGTTCCCGGCCAGCGCGCGCAGCGCGTCCCCGGCACGGGCGTCGCCGCCCGCGAGGTCGTCGATCGCCGCCCGCCAGGACTCCTGCGGCCGGTACCCCTTCGGGTTCCACGCGAAGTCCGCGGTGGTGAACAGCGGGATGCGGGACGCCGACGGCTGCTCCATGGCGTTCGCGAGCAGCGCGGCGGAACCGGCCGCCACCGCCGGGTCCCGCCCGGTGTACGGGCCCAGGAAGATGCGGTCCTGCGCGTAGTCGTTCACCGGGTAGTTGTCCATCGTGATCAGTGGATGCCGGAACGCGGCCCGCGCACCGGCCAGTTCGCCGCCGGTGATGGTCCGGGGCACGACCCCGACACCGGTCCAGGCGACCTGCACCCGGTCGTCCAGCTCCTTCGCGAGCGCCGTGCGGTACGCGGTCGCCCCGTCCTGGTAGAACTCCGTCGGCATCACCGACAGCGGCTCCGAACCCGGATGGCGTTCCGCGAGGTGCCGTGCCACCGCGCTCGCCACCCGCGCCTGCGCCCGGGCCGCCGCCTCGGGGCCCCTGCCGAACGTGTCGGCGTCGTCGCCGCAGTGCCACTCGCTGTAGCTGACGTCCTGGAACTGCAGTTGGAACGCCCGCACGCCCAGCGCCCACATCGCGTCGAGCTTCTTCGTCAGCGCCCGCACGTCGCCGTCCGACGCCATGCACATGCTCTGACCGGGGGCGACTGCCCAGCCCAGCGTCACGTGCTCGGCACGGGCCCGCTCGGCCAGCGCCCGGAAGTCGGCCCTCCGGTCGGCCGGGTAGGGGTCGCGCCAACGGGCCTGACGGTAGGGGTCGTCACCCGCCGCGTAGAGATACCGGTTCTGCTTCGTACGCCCCATGAAACCGATCTGCGCCAGCCGTTCGGCCCGGGTCCACGGCTCCCCGTAGAAGCCCTCCGTCATCCCGCGCACGGCGGTGCCGGGCCAGTCCCGGACCGTGACCCCGGCGACACCGCCGTCCCGGAGCAGTTGACGCAGCGTCTGCACCCCGTGGAACAGGCCGTCCTCGCCGACGCCGTCCACGGCGACGGTGTCGCGGCCCGCGACCCGGCCGACCGCGAGCCGGTAGCCGCCGGAGGGCAGATCGCCGCGGTCCGGGACGCGCAGCGCGCGCAGCGCGGCCCCGGCACTGTCGCCGCCGAGCCGGACGACGGGTCCGCGGCCCGGCAGCGTCTCGTGGACGGTGCGCACGCCCGCACCCCGCAGGACCTGCCGGAGCGCCTCCACGGCGTACGGATCGGCGTCCGCGTCGGCCACGAGCGTGACCTCCGCGGTGAGCGGGACGGACGGGCCGGACCTCTCGATGGACTGGGGGCGCGGCCACACGGCGGGGGGCGCGCCCTCGTCCGTGCGGTCCGGCGTGGTGACGGTGGGGGAGCCGGGCGCCGAGGGGGCCGCGACCGCGGCCGGCGTTCCCGTGGAGAGCAGCCCGCCGAGCACGGCGACTGCGACGGCCGTCGCCCGCTTCCCGTACCTGAGCCGCATCGCCCGTCTCCCTCGCTTCCCCGGCTCCCGCCGACGGCGCTTCCTTCGCCCCGGCCGGCGTTCGCCTCGTTTTTGTTGATGGTGCTTCCGTGGTCCCACCGGTGGCTTCCGAGCCCACCACCCACGCGCGAGGGTGTCAATGCACGGGCCGGTTGTGCCGCAAATGCCCGATGCGGTGGAGGTGGTGAGGGAGGATCGGCCATCGGCGTGGGACACCAAGGATGACGCCGAATGGCCGAAATCGACGGACGACTTGCGGAGAACCGGGCCCAGGGGAACGGAATGTGACTCGGGGCACGTTGAACTCGTTGCGACAACGCCTGCGTCTGCGGCCGGGCCCGCTGGGTAGGCGTGCTGTGCCCTGTTCCGCCACGGCCAGGAGGCCACCATGCCCGCTGCCGCGCAGCTTCTGCTCTCCGCCCTCTCCCGACAGGCATCCGGTCCCGATCCGCTCCCCGGCCCGTCGTCGCCCGGCGTGTTCCCCGCGCCCGGACCCGGCCCGCTGACCAGCGAGCCGCCGCTCGCCGACGCGATACCCCTGACCAGCGAGCCCCCGCTCGCCGAGGCCACCCCGTTGACCAGCGAACCCCCGCTCGCCGTCAATGCCCCGCTGACCAGCGAGCCGGCCACCGCCGGCAGCACGTGGGGCATGGAGTCCCCAGGAGTCTGAATGGGCCTGTCCCGGCTCGCCGCACTGCACGGCGTCGCCACCTCCTACTCCCCGTCCGCCGGTGTCACGGTGTCCGTCCCCGACGACACCCTCGTCGCCGTGCTCGCCGCGCTCGGCGTGGACGCCGCCACCCCCGATTCGGTACGGGATTCGCTCGTCGCCGCCGAGTCCGCCGCCCGCTCCGCGCTCCTCCCGCCGACGCTCGTGGTGTGGTCGGGGGAGCCGCCGCCCGCGGCACTGACCGCCCTGCCGCCCGGCACCACGCTCGACATCGCCCTTGAGGACGCCGGTTCGCCCCCGCCGCTGTCCATGCGGATCACGCCCGCCGGAGCGGGCGGCGGTACGACCCCGGGCCGGGGCGCTCGTCCGGGCAGGACCACGAGGACGGGCGCGGGGGCCGCCGGTACGGGCACGGGGGCGGGCGCCGGCGCGGGCGGGCCGACGGCCCCCGCCTGGTGGAGCGAACCGCCGCTCGGCGTGCACCGGTTGTCCGCCCGCGCGCCGGGCGGCCGGAGCGCGGGCGCCACGCTCGTCGTCGCCCCGCCCCGGGCGCCGGGCCCGCCCGGGCGCTGCCACGGCTTCCTCGTACAGCTCTACTCGCTGCTCTCCACCCGCTCCTGGGGCATGGGCGACCTCGGCGACCTCGCCGATCTGGCCGCCTGGTCGGGGCGCGCCCTCGGCGCCGGATTCATCCAGATCAACCCGCTCCACGCCGCCGTGCCCGGCGATCCCACCGACCCGTCCCCGTACCGCCCCTCGTCCCGGCGCTTCCCCGACCCCGTCCATCTGCACGTCGAATCGATCCCCGAGTACGGCCACGTACCCGACCGGGCCGCCCTCGACGACCTGCGGCAGGGTGCCGCCGCGCTCGGCGACACCGTCCTGCACAAGGGCGCCCTGATCGACCGGGACGCCGTCTGGGAGCTCAAGCGCCGGGCCCTCGAACTCGTCCGGGCCGTCCCCCTCACCCCGGGCCGCCGCGCCGCCTACTGCGACTTCCTGGCCGAACAGGGGCAGGCCCTGGAGGACCACGCCCTGTGGTGCGCCCTCGCCGAGGCGCACGGCCCCGACTGGCACACCTGGCCGACCGCCCTGCGCGACCCCCGCTCCGAGGAGACCGCCCGGGCCCGCCGCGCCCTGGCCGACCGGGTCGACTTCCACTGCCGGCTCGTCTGGCTGACCGACGAACAGCTCGCCGCCGCCCAGCGCGCGGCCCGGGACGCGGGGATGGCCGTCGGCATCGTCCACGATCTCGCCGTCGGCGTGCACCCCGGCGGCTCCGATGCCTGGGCCCTGCGGGACGCCTTCGCCCGCGGCATGTCCGTCGGCGCGCCACCGGACGCCTTCAACGCCCACGGCCAGGACTGGGGGCTGCCCCCGTGGCGCCCCGACGCCCTCGCCGCGTCCGGCTACGCCCCTTACCGCACACTGCTGCGCGGGCTCCTCGCCCACGCGGGGGCCCTGCGCATCGACCATGTCATGGGCCTGTTCCGGCTCTGGTGGGTGCCCGAGGGGCGCCCGCCCACCGAGGGCACGTACGTCGGCCAGGACGCCGAGGCGATGCTTGCCGTCCTGGTGCTGGAGGCGCACCGTGCCGGGGCCGTCGTCGTGGGGGAGGACCTCGGCACGGTCGAGCCGTGGGTGCGCGAGACGCTGGCCCGCCGCGGTGTGCTCGGCACCTCCGTGCTCTGGTTCGAACGGGACTGGGACGGCACCGGCCGCCCGCTCGCCCCCGAGCGGTGGCGCGAGGGCTGCCTGGCCACCGCCACCACGCACGACCTGCCGCCCACCGCCGCCCGGCTGACCGGCGACCACGTGGCGCTGCGTCACGGCCTCGGCCTGCTCACCCGCGGCCTCGCGGAAGAGCGGGCCGCGGAGGCCCACGACACCGCCGAATGGCTCGGCCACCTCGCCCGGCTCCGGCTGCTCCCGGAGGGCGAGGGCGACGAGGAGGGCGCCGTCCGCGCCGTACACCGCTTCCTGCTGCGCACCCCCGCCCGCATGGTCGGCGTCTGGCTCCCCGACGCGCTCGGCGACCGCCGCCCGCAGAACGTTCCGGGCACCTGGGACCAGTACCCCAACTGGCGGCTGCCCCTCGCCGACGCGGAGGGCGACGCGGTCGCGCTGGAGGAACTGGCCGCCGCGCCCCGGCTGCACCGGCTGATGGAGGTCTTCCGTCCGCGCGGGGAACACGGGACGGAGCGGCCGACGACGCGTACGGGGCCGGGGCCCCGGCCGTGACCCCGTCCTGATCCCGAGGCGTCCCGGCCCCGGGCGCGGGCGGCTCGTGCGCGGTTCGCACATGGTTCGTACCAGGGCCGTACGCCGCTCGCTCGCGGTGGCGAGGCCCGTACGGCACCCCCGGGCGCGCGCCCGTCGGGGGCGTTCGCTACGTTTGCACCGTGGACAAGAAGAACGCTATGCGCGCCGGCGCCGTCGCGGCCGGAACGACGCTGATGATGCTGCTCATGTCGTCCCCCGCGCTCGCGCTCACCCGCGACGACGGTGACGACCCCGGTCCGGGCCTGAGCGTGATGGAGACGGTCGGCCTGTACGTCGTGGCCCCCATCGCCCTGTTCGTGGTCATCGCGGGCCTGGTCATGGTCTTCGACAAGTCCAAGAAGCAGGCCTGACGAACCCCGGGGGACAGGTCCGACGGGTCCGGGAGACGGACCCGTGTCCGGGCGATCGATCCATGTCGGGGAGCCCCCGCTCCCGCCGAGTGCGCCGCCGGTACCCCGTGCCGAGCGGCGCGCACGCGTGTCCGGACGACGAAGGCCCCGGGCCGTCCCCGGACGGCCGGACGGGGCGGCCGTGACCGGGGCGCGGGCATGACCGACTGGGACGTCAAGAAGCTCCGCGTCCTTCGCACGCTGCGCGACCGGGGCACGGTCACCGCGACCGCGGAGGCGCTGCTGATGACCCCGTCGGCCGTCTCGCAGCAACTGTCCAACCTGTCCCGGCAGCTGGGCGTCCCGCTCCTGGCGGCCCAGGGGCGACGGGTCCGCCTCACCGACGCCGCGCACCTGGTGCTGCGTCACGCCGATGCCGTCTTCGCCGAGTTGGAGCGCGCCGACGCGGAACTGACCGGCTATCTGCGCGGCGAGGCGGGCGAGGTACGGGTCGCGGCGTTCTCCACGGCGGTGCCCGCCCTCGTCGTCCCGGCGGTGCGGCGGCTGCGCGCCGAGGACCGCCCGGGACCGGACGTGCGGGTGCGGGAGGCGGAGGCCGCGCAGGCGTACGAACTGCTGGCCGCCGGTGACGCGGACCTCGCGCTGTCCCTCGCCGCCCACGCCCCGGCGTCCCACGACCCCCGGTTCGCCGTGCTGCCGCTGCTCGCCGACCCGCTGGACGTGGCCCTGCCCGTCGGCCACCGCCTGGCCGCCGCGCCCGGTCTCCGCCTCGCCGACCTCCGCGACGAACCCTGGATCTTCGGCGGCTCCGGCCCCTGGTCGCGGATCACCACGGCGGCGTGCGAGGCCGCCGGATTCGTACCCGAGCAGGCACACAGCGCCGCGGGCTGGACGGCGATCCTGGCCATGGTCGAGGCGGGCATGGGGGTGGCGCTGATCCCGCGGATGGCGTCCGCGGAACGGCACGGCCGCCGGGGCGGCGTGGTGATGCGCGTACTGGAGGCGGACCAGCCGCGGCGCCACGTGCTGGCGGCGGTGCGGCAGGGCGCCGAGCGGGGGCCCGCCGTGGCCCGGGTCCTCGCGGCGCTCGTAGGGACGGCCGCATCGTTCACTTCCACTGAACGGACAGTGCAGTAACTTTCGATGGACCCGACGGGTCGGTGGTGGCGACAGTGACCCCATGACCTTCGACCAGAACGAGAACCAGCAGGGGAAGTCCCACGAGAACCACCACGAGAACGCCACCGAGGACCCCCACGCCAACGACGCGGCCCCGTACGGCGGCGGCGACCCGTACGCCGACTACCGCACCACCGACCTCCCGTTCACCGATCTCGTCGACCTCGCCGACCGCCGCCTCGGCGCGGGTGTGATCGCCGCCAACGACGAGTTCTTCGCCCAGCGCGAGAACCTCCTCGTCCCGGAACGCGCGGTCTTCGACCCGGAGCGCTTCGGCCACAAGGGCAAGGTCATGGACGGCTGGGAGACCCGCCGTCGGCGCGGTGCGGACGCGCGCCACCCGTTCCCGGCCCCGGACGAGCACGACTGGGCGCTGATCCGTCTCGGCGCCCCCGGCGTCATCCGCGGCATCGTCGTCGACACGGCCCACTTCCGCGGCAACTACCCGCAGCGCGTCTCGGTCCAGGCGACGGCGGTCGACGGCGCCCCCGGTCCCGAGGAACTCCTCGCGGACGACGTGAAGTGGGAGGAGATCGTCCCGCCGACCCCGGTGCGCGGCCACGCCGCCAACGGCTTCGAGATCACCGACGGCCGCCGTTACACCCACCTGCGCCTGTGCCAGCACCCCGACGGCGGCATCGCCCGCCTCCGCGTCCACGGCGAGGTCCTGCCCGACCCCTCCTGGCTGGCCGCGCTCGGCACCTTCGACCTGGTATCCGTGGTGAACGGCGGCAGTCACGAGGACGCCTCGGACCGCTTCTACTCCTCGCCCACCCAGATCATCCTGCCCGGCACCTCCCGCAGGATGGACGACGGCTGGGAGAACCGCCGCCGCCGGGTCCGCGACACGAACGACTGGGTCCGCTTCCGCCTCCCCGCCCAGGGTGCGGTCCGGGCGGTCGAGATCGACACCGCCTACCTCAAGGGCAACGCGGCCGGCTGGATCGCCCTGCACGGACGGAACGGCGAGACGGGCGAATGGTTCGAGATCATCCCCCGCACCCGCCTCCAGCCCGACACCCTCCACCGCTTCCCGCTCCGCGCCCAGGCGGTCGTCACCCACGTCCGCCTCGACGCCTTCCCCGACGGCGGTGTCGCCCGCATGCGCCTGCACGGCAGCCTCACGGAGACCGGCGCGGCCGATCTGGCCCGCCGCTACGAGCAGGCCGGGGCGTAGTCCGCCGCCGGTGCCGTGCCCGTCGCGGGTCCGGGCCGGGAAACAAGAACAGCGGTGCCCGGGGCCAGGAGCGCCCTTCGCGTGTCGCAATGTAATACGGCGCGCTACGCTGGACTCATGAAGACCATCACCCAGCGCGAACTCGCGGCCCGGTCCAAAGCAGTCCTGGATGACGTGGAAGCGGGCGAGACCTACCACATCACCCGCAACGGGACGGAGATCGCCGAGGTCCGCCCGCTGACCGCTCGCCGGAGGTTCATCCCGGTCGAGGAGATGCAGCGCAAGTGGCGGACCGCGCCGCGTGTCGACTCCGCGCGGATGCGCGCGGAGTCCGACGCGTTCTTCGGGAGCGAGGAGCGGATCGGTGAGAGCGACGACCCCTGGAAGCGGTCCCGGGACCAGGGGCGGGCCCATGGGTGAGCGTCACGCGCGGGGGTTGCTGGACACCTGCACGGTCATCGACCTGCCGCACATCGCTCCGGAGCGGCTTCCGGTGGAGATGGCCGTTCCCGCTCTCGTACTGGCAGAGCTGGCCCAGGGAGTCGCCATGGCCAAGGACCCCGTGGACATGATGGCGAGGGCGCAGCGGCTGGCCGATGTGGAGGCGGACTTCGACGCGGTGCCGTTCGGGAGGGAGGCCGCGCGCCGGTACGGCACGCTGGTCGCGCTGGTCGTCAAGTCGGGACGGAACCCGCGTCCGCGACGCGTGGACCTGATGATCGCGGCTGTGGCGGCCGCCGAAGGGCTGCCGCTCTACACGCGCAACCCGGACGATTTCAAGGGCCTTGAGCAGGGTGTGGAGTTTGTCGCCGTCTGAGCGGCGTCCGGGGGCCGCGGCGCCCCGGCCTGCCGGGAACGGCACCACCCCCGGTGCGCCTCCTGGCACGGTTCGGGAACGGGAACGGAGAACGGCGATGCCCCGGACCGCCGTGGCGGCGGGCCGGGGCACCGTCGTTCTTCCGTGCGGCCCGCGTTACGCCGTGGCCGCCGCCGCGTCCGCCGCGCGGGCCTTCAGGGCGCGTTCCACGCCGGAGCGCGACTCGGAGACCAGACGGCGCAGGGCCGCGTTCGGCTGCGCCGAGGACAGCCAGGCGTCCGTGGCGTCCAGGGTCTCCTGCGCGACCTGGATCGCCGGGTAGAGGCCGACGGCGATCTGCTGGGCCATCTCGTGGCTGCGGGACTCCCAGGCGCCCTTGACCGCCGCGAAGAACTTCTCCGTGTACGGGGCCAGCAGTTCGCGCTGGTCGGACTGGACGAAGCCGGCGATGACCGCCTCCTGGACGGCGTTCGGCAGCTTGTCCGACTCGACGACCGAGGCCCACGCCTCCGCCTTCGCCGCCTCCGTGGGGCGGGCCGCACGGGCGGTCGCCGCGTGGCGCTCGCCCGCCGCCGTCCGGTCGCGCTCGTACTCGCCCGCGATCTCGTCCTCCTCGAAGACGCCGGTCGCGGCGAGCCGCTCGACGAACGCCCAGCGCAGCTCCGTGTCGACGGCCAGACCCTCGATGGTCTCCTTGCCGTCGAGCAGCGAGGACAGCAGGTCCAGCTGCTGCGGGGTGCGGGCGGTCGCCGCGAAGGCACGGGCCCAGGCCAGCTGGTGGTCGCTGCCCGGCTCCGCCGCGCGCAGGTGGGCGAGGGTCGCCTCGGTCCACCGGGCCAGACCGGCCTCGCGCCACTCCGGCGCCGCGTACAGGTCCAGGGCCAGCTTCACCTGGCGGTGCAGCGACTGGACGACACCGATGTCCGACTCCTTGCCGATGCCGGAGAGCACCAGGGAGAGGTAGTCGCGGGTGGCCAGCTCGCCGTCGCGGGTCATGTCCCACGCGGAGGCCCAGCACAGGGCGCGGGGAAGGGACTCGGCGAAGTCGCCGAGGTGCTCGGTGACGACGCGCAGCGACTCCTCGTCGAGCCGGACCTTCGCGTACGAGAGGTCGTCGTCGTTGAGCAGGATCACGGCGGGGCGGGCGGTGCCGGCCGGGAACGGCACGGTGGTGCGCTCGCCGTCGACGTCCAGTTCGATCCGGTTCGTACGGACCAGCTTGCCGGAGTCGTCGAGATCGTAGGCGCCGATCGCGATCCGGTGCGGGCGCAGTGTCGGCTCGCCCTTCGCGCCCGCGGGCAGCGCCGGGGCCTCCTGGACGACCGTGAACGAGGTGACGTGGCCGTTCTCGTCCGTGGTGATCTCCGGGCGCAGGATGTTGATGCCCGCCGTCTCCAGCCACGCCTTCGACCAGGTCTTCAGGTCGCGGCCGGAGGTCTCCTCCAGCGCGCCCAGCAGGTCGGACAGCCGGGTGTTGCCGTAGGCGTGCGCCTTGAAGTAGGCCTGGACGCCCCTGAAGAACTCGTCCATGCCGACGTACGCCACCAGCTGCTTCAGGACCGAGGCGCCCTTGGCGTACGTGATTCCGTCGAAGTTGACCAGCACGTCGTCCAGGTCACGGATGTCCGCCATGATCGGGTGCGTGGAGGGCAGCTGGTCCTGGCGGTACGCCCACGTCTTCATGGAGTTGGCGAACGTCGTCCAGGAGTGCGGCCACTTCGAGCCCTCCGCGTACGCCTGGCAGGCGATCGACGTGTACGTGGCGAACGACTCGTTCAGCCACAGGTCGTTCCACCACTCCATGGTGACGAGGTCGCCGAACCACATGTGGGCCAGCTCGTGCAGGATGGTCTCGGCGCGCGTCTCGTAGGCCGCGTCCGTCACCTTCGAGCGGAACACGTACTGGTCGCGGATGGTCACCGCGCCCGCGTTCTCCATCGCGCCCGCGTTGAACTCGGGAACGAACAGCTGGTCGTACTTGGCGAACGGGTAGTCGTAGTCGAACTTCTCCTGGAACCAGTCGAAGCCCTGCCGCGTCACGTCGAAGATCGCGTCCGCGTCGAGGTACTCGGCCAGCGACGGGCGGCAGTAGATGCCGAGCGGAACGGTCCGGCCGTCCTTCTCGTAGCTGCTGTGCACCGCGTGGTACGGGCCGGCGATCAGGGCCGTGATGTACGTCGAGATGCGGGGCGTCGGCTCGAAGGACCAGACGTCGTCGCGCGGCTCGGGCGTCGGGGAGTTCGAGACGACCGTCCAGCCCTCCGGGGCCTTCACGGTGAACCGGAACGTCGCCTTCAGGTCGGGCTGCTCGAAGCTCGCGAAGACGCGCCGGGCGTCCGGAACCTCGAACTGGGTGTAGAGATATGCCTGCTGGTCGACCGGGTCGACGAAGCGGTGCAGGCCCTCGCCGCTGTTGGTGTACGCGCAGTCGGCGACGACCCTCAGCTCGTTGGAGCCGGCGACCAGGCCCGGGAGCGCGATGCGCGAGTCGTGGAACACGGCCGCGGCGTCCAGCGTCCTGCCGTTCAGCTCGACCTCGTGCACGGTCGGCGCGACCAGGTCGATGAAGGTCTCCGCACCGGCCTCGGCGGAGTCGAAGCGCACCGTGGTCACGGACCGGAAGGTGCCGCCCTCCTGCGCTCCGGAGAGGTCGAGATCGATCTCGTACGCGTCCACGGTCAGCAGGCGCGCCCGCTCCTGTGCCTCTTCGCGGGTCAGATTCGTGCCAGGCACGCGGTCATCTCCTTGGGTGTGACGTTTTCGGTCATCCTTCCACGTCGCACGCGCGGGCGGAGTGCGGAGGAACGCGAGTGGAGCGCGGACGGGCGCGAGCGGACGCGGGAGGGCGCGCGGACGCACGAAGGGGCGGCCACCGCATCCCGGTGGCCGCCCCTCGCCCGTGCGTCGTCCGTGCGCGGACGCGTCAGCCGTTCGTCAGCTCCGCCGCCACCAGCTCCGCGATCTGCACCGCGTTCAGCGCCGCGCCCTTGCGCAGGTTGTCGTTGGAGACGAAGAGCGCGAGGCCGTTCTCCACGGTCTCGTCGACCCGGATCCGGCCCACGTACGAGGCGTCCTTGCCCGCCGCCTGGAGCGGGGTGGGGATCTCGGAGAGCTCGACGCCCGGGGCGTCCTTCAGCAGCTCGTAGGCGCGCTCGACGCCGATCGGGCGGGCGAAGCGCGCGTTGATCTGGAGCGAGTGGCCGGAGAAGACCGGGACCCGGACGCAGGTGCCGGACACCTTCAGCCCCGGGATCTCCAGGATCTTGCGGGACTCGTTGCGGAGCTTCTGCTCCTCGTCGGTCTCGAAGGAGCCGTCGTCGACGATCGAACCGGCCAGCGGCAGCACGTTGAACGCGATCGGGCGCTTGTAGACGGCGGGCTCGGGGAAGTCGACGGCCCCGCCGTCGTGGGTGAGCCTGTCGGCGTCGGCGACGACCTTGGACGCCTGGCCGTGCAGCTCGGCGACGCCGGCCAGCCCGGAACCGGACACCGCCTGGTAGGTGGCGACGGTCAGCGCCTCCAGGCCGGCCTCCTCGTGCAGCGGGCGCAGCACCGGCATGGCGGCCATCGTGGTGCAGTTCGGGTTGGCGATGATGCCCTTGGGGCGGTCGGCGACCGCGTGCGGGTTGACCTCCGAGACCACCAGCGGGACCTCGGGGTCCTTGCGCCAGGCGGAGGAGTTGTCGATGACGACGGCGCCCTGCGAGGCGACCTTCTCGGCCAGCGCCTTCGAGGTCGCGCCACCGGCCGAGAACAGCACGATGTCCAGTCCGGTGTAGTCGGCCGTCGAGGCGTCCTCGATGGTGGTCTCGCGGCCCTCCCACGTGATGGTGGAGCCCGCGGAACGCGCGGAGGCGAACAGCCGCAGCTCGTCGACCGGGAACTTCCGCTCGGCCAGGATCCCGCGCATGACTGTGCCGACCTGACCGGTGGCGCCGACGATTCCGACCTTCACGGGAACTCCTTCGAACGTACGAACTGGCACGGTTGCCGCTCCATGATGCGTATGTCCACGGCTTCCTTGTCCAATCCATTGTCCGGGGTGTGGACAGCGCCCGCCCGCGGGCCGGGGCGGCCGGGGCGCGTGTGGTGGGCGTGGCGGTTCCCGCGCGCATGGCAGTGGGGCGGGCGCTCCGCCGAGCGCCCGCCCCACTGTCGTACGGATCACATGCCGGACAGGGTGTCCGTCACCGCATGACCCTCACTCGATCAGCGCGTGACCGCTGGGTCACTGCGTGACCTTCTCGATCACGACGCTGCCGGTGCCCGCGGCGGTGCCGCGGCTGTTCACCAGGTGCACCTCGCCGAAGAACTGCCGGCCGGCGGGGGCCGCCCCGGCGACCGAAACCTCGGCGGCGATCTCGGTGGAGGCGCCGCCCGCCAGGTTCACGGCCTTCGACTCGTCGACCTTGATCGTGCCGAGCGACGGCGCGTAGTACACGTCGCGGTAGTCGTACGTGCTGGTCCCGGCGGGCACGTCGTAGCCGTGCACGAGGACGGTGTACGTACCGGCGGCGGGCTTCTCCATGCTGACCGCCTCCTCGGAGCCGGCCGTCGTGGACGCGGCGACCTGGGTGTTGCCCTTGAAGACGTACAGGTCCAGGTCCGCGTTGGCGTCCGAGGTGCCGCCGATGGCGACGTCCAGCTTCTCGACGCCCTCACCGATGGTGACCGTGTACAGCTGCTCGTCACCCGTCTTGATCGTCGGCTTGGCGACCTTGGCCGAGCCCAGCGAACCGCCCTTCAGCGAGCCCACCAGGTCACCGGCGTCGTTGGTGGCCTTCCAGGTCACCGGGGCCGGGGTGCCGATCTTCGCCTCGGGAAGGGTCTGCACCGCCGGGTCGAAGGTGGCACCAAGCAGCGAGACGTCCAGCTTGTACGGGTTGTCCAGCAGCGGCGAGGTGCGGCGCGCCTCGACCTCGATCTCCCAGACGCCCGGCTGCGGGTCCTTGTAGGAGCGCACGTCGGGGCGGCAGGTGTTGGCCGGGTTCTCGTAGTTCGGGTAGCAGAAGATGGTGGAGCTGTCCTCCATCTGCACCCCGTACGGGTGGATCGAGATGAAGCGGGTCTGGCTGCCGGAGCGCAGACCGCTCATCGCGACCTCAAGGGTCTTGGCGCCTTCCGGGACGGTCAGGAAGTACGAGGTGCTGCTGTTGCGCTGCACCGATCCGGACGCCTTGAACGCGTAGGAGGGCTTCGCCAGCTCCGTGGAGACGACGACCGTGGTGAGGATCTGCTGGTCGACGCCGACGGTCTTCTTGTCGTCGACGCGCAGGATCGCGCTGTGCACGCCCTTGCTGCCCGGCTTCGCCTGGACCTTCACCGTGACCGGCCGGTCCAGCGGCAGGGAGACGGCGGACGGGCCGAGCAGCTTGAAGGTGCCGTCGTTGTTCTTCCACGACAGCTGGTGCTTGACGGCCTTGTCCGGACCCGTGGTGCGGGTGATCGTGACGTCGTACGTCTTCTTCTGGCCGACCTTCAGGCCGCCCTCGCGGTCGTAGAGGCCGGTGCCGAAGCCCGGGGTCTTGAGCGCGAAGTCGATCGCGGTGTCGACCGGGGCCTTGACCTTGTACTCGTGCGCCGGGGTGCCCTGCTTCTCGATCAGCTTCCAGGCGCCGACGATGTCGATCAGACCGGAGCCCTGGGCGTGCGCGGGCACGTCCTTGATGTGGGTGGCGGAGCTGGTCAGCGCGGTGCGCAGATCGGCCGGCGGAAGCTCGATGTGCTTCTGCTTCGCGGCGGACAGCAGCAGCGCGGTCGCGCCGGCGGCCTGCGGCGAGGCCATCGAGGTGCCCTGGAGCATGGAGTAGCCGGCCGGCAGGTTGTAGCCCGCCTCCTTGACCGGACCGCCGGGCAGCCAGGTCTGGGTGGTGTTGATCGCGGCACCCGGGGCCGTCAGGGTCGGCGTGAAGCCGCCGTCCTCACGCGGACCGCGCGAGGAGAACGGCATCATGTCGTACTTCTTGGTGACGTTCGAGCCGTAGTTGGCGGCCCAGGTCTCCTTGGAGATGGACGCGCCGACGGAGATGACGTGGTCGGCGAGGCCGGGGTCGCCGATGGTGTTCACGCCCGGGCCGTCGTTGCCGGCCGAGATGACCAGCTGGACGCCGTAGATGTCGACGAGCCGCTTGTAGAGCTCCGCGCGGGCGTTGTTGCCGTCGTTCAGCGGCGGCAGGCCGCCGATCGACATGTTGACGACGTCGACACCGCGGTTCACGACGAGGTCGATCATGCCCTCGGTGAGCGCGATGTTGGTGCAGCCGCCGGACCAGGTGCAGGCGCGCGAGGAGACGATCTTCGCGCCGGGCGCGGCACCGTTCATCTTGCCGCCGAACAGGCCGTTCGCGGCGGTGATGCCCGCGACGTGGGTGCCGTGCTCGCTCTCGATGACGCCGATGTTGACGAAGTCGGCCGTGGCGCCCGCCGCGTTGTAGACGACGTTCTTGCGCGTCTCCACGGTGAACGGGATGCGCTCGGCGACGTCGGTGCGCGGGTCGTCCTTGCCGAAGTAGGAGACCTGGTGCTTCTCCTTGTACGGCTTCAGGGTGGCGTCGTCGGTGAAGTCGGCGTTGTCGTTCAGGTCGACGCGCACGTCACCGGTGACCGGGTCGTACAGCACGGCCCACACGTCGGTGGTGTCGCCGTCGCGGTTCAGGTCGCCCGCCATGTCGCCGCCCTTGGTGGCGGCCTCGGCGAACAGGCTGATCCGGTAGTCGCCCTTGGGCGCCTTGTACGTGCGGCCCTGGTGCGTGAAGGTCGGGCCGGACACCGAGTCGGTCATCCGCAGCCAGGTGCCGTCGCCGTCGCTGACCGGGTCCGTGGCGGTCACCCAGTCGACGATCTTGCGCTCGCCCGTGGTGGTCTTCTGCAGCGCCGGGTGGCCGAGGTCGACACCCGAGTCGAGGATGCCGATGGTGATCCCGCGGCCGTCGGCCCGGGGGTGCTGCTCGACGAAGTCCACCGCGCCCGTCTCGAAGGACGGGTTGTACGGGTTCTTCGCCGGGGTCTTCTTGTCGGGAGCCGGGTAGCTGCCGGTGGCCTTCGTCTTCGGCGCCCCGGCGGCGCGGTCGCCCGCGGGCGTCGGGTCGTCCAGCTTGATCTCCTGCTTGAGATCGATGCCGTGGACGGAGGACAGCTTGGAGGCGGCCTTGATGGTCGCCTCGGCGCTCGCGGTCGGCACGGTGGCCCGTACGTAGCCGAGCTTGTCGTACGCGCGCCCGAGCACGGAGCCCTTGACGGCGTCCAGCTGCTCGGCGACCTGGGCGGTCGCACCGGGAGCGGTGGCGACCATCATCGTGATGTTCTTCTCGCCCTTGGCCTTGGCCTTGGCCAGGACCTCGGCGTCGTTCGCGCCGAGCTTGTCCTTGGAGGCGTCCTCGGCGGCGGACTTGACAGGACCGGGCGCGGGGTTGTCGACGGCGAAGACGGGGGCCGCGCCGGTGGCGGCGAGCGCGGCCACCAGGCCGGCGGCAGCCGCGACTCGGGCCGCGCGTCTCGCCCCGGGTATCAGACTGGAGGACTCGGTGGTCATCAGCATCCCTGAAAGTGAAAGAGAAGGTCCGGAATTCGGTACCGGATGACCGCTCACCCTTTCGTAAATGACAGGGGTTTGTGGAGAGTTGTGGGGGGCGAGATGTGGACATGGCGGCATCCCGCCACCGGGGCTGATGTGCCATCAGGGATGAAACGGTGGATAGCGGTGCCTGTGGCGGGAGTTCGACATGGTGCGGGCGGAATCCGGCACGCGTACGGAACGGGGTGCGTGCGAGCTCTGCCTGCGCGGTGCGCGGCACGCGAAGCGCGCACGGTCAGCGGGGCAGGACGATCACACGGGCCGCCGGTGCGTGGTTCGCCGCCGCGGACAGGGCCGTACGCGCCACGACCGCCTGCTGCTCGGCCGCGGCGAGCCGGACCCGGCACCAACCCGCTGTTACACACCCGTCGGCGAACCGGGACAACGCGGTCCTGAAGCGTGTGTGTCCCACGGCCGAAAAGCACGCCCCGGGCGGCCGGACGGCAGAGGGCCGCCCCGGCGGAGGTCTCCGCCGGAACGGCCCCCGGACGGCCCGGGAACCTCCGGGCGCCCCCGGACGGTCCGTCAGGCCGCCGCCGGTCCCGTCAGATGCCGGTCGGCGCGGTCGTGCCCGCGTCGCACGCCTGGGCCCGCAGCGACCGCGCCAGGTCGTCCCGAGCCTCCAGCACCAGTCGCCGCAGCGCCGGTGCCGCGTCCGCGTGGGCGGCCAGCCAGGCGTCGGTCGCCTCCAGCGTCGCGGGGTTGTCCTGGAGTGCCGGGAACAGGCCCCGCACCACGTTCATCCCGGTCTGGATCGACCGCTCGGCCCACACCCGCTCGATCGCGGCGAAGTACTTCTCCGTGTACGGCGCCAGCAGTTCGCGCTGCGAGGACTGCGCGAAGCCCGCGATCACGGCCTCCGTCAGCGCGTTGGACAGCGCGTCGGACTCCACGACGTCCGCCCACGCACGCGCCTTCACCTCGGCCGAGGGGCGCGAGGCCAGGCACCGCACCTGGTGCCGCTCCCCGGACGCCGTGTCGTCACGGGTCAGTTCGGCGTCGAGGACCGACGCGTCGACCACCCCGTGCGCGGCCAGCGGCGACAGGAACGCCCAGCGCAGCTCCTGGTCGACGTCCAGACCGTCGATGGCGGCCGAGCCGTCGAGCAGCCCCGACAGCAGCCGGAAGTCCGCCTCCGAGTCGGCGATCGACGCGAAGAACCGCGCCCAGGCCAGCTGGTGTTCGCTGCCCGGACCGGCGACCCGCAGTTCGCGCAGCGCGCCCTCGGACAGCGCCCGGCCGCCCTCCTCGCGCCACTCGGGCGCGGCGTAGTGGGTCAGGGCCGTCCGGGTCCAGGCGTGCAGCATCTGCAGGACGCCGATGTCGGACTCCCGGCCGGCGAAGGCCAGCACGAGGGAGACGAAGTCGCGGGCCGGCATCAGGCCGTCGCGCGTCATGTTCCACAGCGCCGACCAGCACAGCGCCCGCGCGAGCGGGTCGGTCAGGTCACCGAGGTGCTCCCGCAGCGTGGCCAGCGACATCTCGTCGAAGCGGACCTTGCAGTACGTCAGGTCGTCGTCGTTGACCAGGATCAGCTCCGGGCGCTGTGCACCGGCCAGCTCCTCGACCACCGTGCGCGGCCCCGCCACGTCCACCTCGGCGCGCGCGTACTGCACCAGGTTCCCGTCGGCCGCCCGCCGGTACAGCCCGACGGCGACCCGGTGCGGGCGCAGCTCCGGATGGGACTCGGCCGCCTCCTGGAGGACGGCCAGCTCCGTGAGCCGGCCCGCCGCGTCGTAGGTCGCCACCGGCGTCAGCGAGTTGACGCCCGCGGTCTGGAGCCAGGACCGGGACCAGGCGGTCATGTCGCGCCCGGAGGTTTCGGCCAGCACCGACAGCAGGTCGTCCAGCCGGGTGTTGCCGTAGGCGTGCTTCTTGAAGTAGCGCCGGGCGCCCTCCAGGAACGCGTCCCGGCCCACGTACGCCACCAGCTGCTTGAGCACCGAGGCGCCCTTGGCGTACGTGATGCCGTCGAAGTTCAGCTTGGCGTCCTCCAGGTCACGGATGTCGGCCGTGATCGGGTGTGTGGACGGCAGCTGGTCGGCTCGGTACGCCCACGCCTTGCGGTTGTTGGCGAAGGTGATCCAGCCGTCCTCGAACCGGGTCGCCTCCACCATCGCGAAGACGCCCATGAAGTCCGCGAAGGACTCCTTCAGCCACAGGTCGTCCCACCACTGCATGGTGACCAGGTCGCCGAACCACATGTGCGCCATCTCGTGCAGGATGACGTTGGCCCGGCCCTCGAACGACGCCTGCGTCACCTTGCCGCGGAAGATGTACTCCTCGCGGAACGTCACGCAGCCCGGGTTCTCCATCGCGCCCAGGTTGTACTCGGGCACGAACGCCTGGTCGTACTTGCCGAAGGGGTACGGGTAGTCGAAGTGGTCGTGGAAGAAGTCCAGGCCCTGCTTGGTGATCAGGAAGACGTCGTCCGCGTCGAAGTGCTTGGCGAGCCCCTTGCGGCACATGGCGCCGAGCGGGATCTCCAGCGTGGTGCCGTCGTCGAACGCGCGGGTGTAGGAGTCGGTGACGTAGTGGTACGGACCGGCGACGACCGCCGTGATGTACGTCGAGATCGGCTTCGTCTCGGCGAACCGCCACACCCCGTCGTCCCGCGACTCGACGGCCCCGTTGCTCCAGACCGTCCAGCCCTCGGGCGCCGCCACCTCGAAGCGGAAGGGGGCCTTCAGGTCGGGCTGCTCGAAGTTCGCGAAGACCCGGCGCGAGTCGGCCGGCTCGTACTGCGTGTAGAGGTAGACCTCGCCGTCCTCCGGGTCGACGAACCGGTGCATGCCCTCGCCGGTCCGGCTGTACGCGCACTGCGCGTCGACCACCAGGAGGTTCTCGCCCTCGGGGAGGTCGTCCAGCGCCACCCGCGTGCCGTCGAAGACGGCGGGGTCGAGCGGGCGCCCGTTCAGCGTCACCGCGTTCACGCTCGGCGCCACCAGGTCCGCGAAGGTCGACGCCCCCGCCCGCGCGGTGCGGAACCGGATCGTCGTCACCGAGCGGAAGGTCAGCGGGCCGGGGGAGGCGCCGTCGCCGGCCCCCTCGGACCCGCCCTCCCCGTCGGGCCCGCCGACGGCGGAACGCAGATCGAGAACGACCTCGTAACCGTCGACGCTCAGCAGCTCGGCCCGCTCGCGGGCCTCGTCGCGGGACAGGTTCTCACCGGGCACGGGCACACTCCTTTGTGTCACGTTCCTTTGTGTACGTTCGATTACTTTGATCCTCCCATGCCGTCGTCCGGCCGGGCGGCCACGTCGTCGACCGGCCCGCGCGCGGGAATGAGCGGTGCGCACGACGGCGTTGTGCGGAGATGTGCGCACGCCCGCATGTGCGTATGCGGGCACGGGCGCACGCCCGCATCACGTGCGATGAGGTCCCGATGAGGAGAGAGATGTCCGAGAACAGCACGGCGACCGGCCGGACCCCAGTCGACTTCTGGTTCGACCCGCTCTGCCCCTGGGCGTGGATGACCTCCCGCTGGATGCTGGAGGTGGAGAAGGTCCGCGACGTCGAGGTCCGCTGGCATGTGATGAGCCTGGCCGTCCTCAACGAGGACAAGCTCGACGAGCTGCCCGAGGAGTACCGGGACATGCTGGAGAACCAGGCGTGGGGCCCGGTCCGCGTGGTCGTCGCCGCCCAGCAGAAGCATGGCGACGACATCGTCGGCCCGCTCTACACGGCGCTCGGCACCCGCTTCCACAACCGGGGCGAGGGTGCCACCCGCGAGGCGATCGTGGGCGCGCTGGAGGACGTCGGCCTGCCCGCCGAGCTGGCCGACCACGCGGACTCCGACGCCTACGACACCGAGCTGCGGGCCTCCCACAAGGAGGGCATCGACAAGGTCGGCCAGGACGTCGGCACCCCGGTCATCGCCGTCCCGGGCTCGGACGGCGAGCAGATCGCCTTCTTCGGCCCGGTCGTCACCCCCGCCCCGAAGGGCGAGGAGGCGGCGAAGCTGTGGGACGGCACGCTGCTCGTGGCGTCGATCCCCGGCTTCTACGAGATCAAGCGGACGCGCACGCAGGGGCCGATCTTCGACTGAGCCCGGCGGCAGTCCGGCGCCGGCGACGACGAGGTGACGACGGGGGTGTGCGGGACCGGGCCATGAGCCGGCCCCGCACACCCCGCGCCCCCGGGCACGGCGGGCGGCCCGTCAGGCGTACGGCTCGGCGCGGCAGGAGGCGGCCGTCGGGCGCCGGAAGTCCGTGGCGTCCACGGGCGACAGCATGGATCATGGTCCGGCAGTCCCGGCCCGGCGAGCCCCCGACGGCGGCGAAGGAGCCGAGCGGAGGGGCGGAACACCGGAGCGGGACGGGACGAGGGACCGGACGACACGGGGACGACGGAGGGGCGGACATGGACCTGCGACCGGCACGGGCGCACGAGGCCGGATTGCTGACCGAACTGGCACTGGAGTCGAAGGGGTACTGGGACTACGACGAGGCGTTCCTCGCCGCCTGCCGCGACGAGCTCACCCTGATCCCCGCCGACATCGAGCGCCGCCGCACGACGGTCGCCGAGGAGGACGGGCGCGTCCTCGGCTTCACCACCCTGGACGGCATCCCGCCCGAGGGCGCCCTCGGCATGATGTTCATCGCCCCCGACGCGATCGGCCGGGGCATCGGGCGGCGCCTGTTCGAGCACACCGCGGCGGAGGCCCGACGCCTCGGCTTCGCCCGGCTCACCATCGACGCCGACCCGAACGCGGAGCCGTTCTACCGGGCGATGGGTGCGGTCCGGATCGGGGAGACCCCGTCGGGCTCGATCCCCGGACGTGTGCTGCCGCTGATGGAGTACGTGCTCACTCCGCGCTGACACCCCGCCGTGTACCGGGCCCCGAGTCCGCCGTACCGGGGCCCACGGGGCCGGGGTCGGCAGGGCCGGGGCCCACGCGCCCCGCGTCCGCAGGACCGGGATCGGCGGGACCGGGAGCCGCGGGCCCGGTGTCCGTCGGCCCGGTGCCCGCCGGTTCCGTGTCCCGTTGCCCGGCCGCCGCCAGGGCCAGGGTGACCGTGAGGGAGGCCCCCGCCATCACGGCCATCGCCGTTCCCGGCGAGGTCAGTTGGGCGACGGAGCCCGCGAGCGCCGCCGCGACCCCCTGCATGGTGAGCATGCCGGAGGCGTGCAGCCCGAGCGCCTGGCCGGTGATCCCGTCCGGGGTCAGGGCCATCAGCCGTTCCTGGAACAGCAGGCTCGCCCCGAACCCGACCGAGGCGAGCGCGGCCAGGGCGAGCGCGAGGGGCAGCCCCGGACGTGCGGCGAACACCAGGTAGGGCGCGGCCAGGAGCAGCAGCAGCGGTGTGGCCGCCCGTCCCCGCCGCAATGGAGCGGCGAACCGGCCCACCACCGTGTCCCCGACGAGCATCCCCAGCGCGGCGAAGGAGAAGAGGAGCCCCGCGTGCCCGGGGGCGTACGGGACGAACAGCGACTCGCAGCCGACGACCAGCCCGTTCGGCACCCAGAGCGCGAGATACGTCCGCCGGCGCGGTCCCGAGGACCACAGCATCCGGTTGACCCGCCACGTCTCACCGACCGACGGCCGCCCGGAGGCCCGGGGCGGACGGCGCGCCAGCCCGAACCGGGCCACGGCCGCCCCCGCCGCGTACAGGCAGGCGGCCACCAGCAGAGTCCCGCGCGCGGACAGCGTCACCACCAGCAGTCCGCCGACCGCGTACCCGCCGACCTGCGCCAGACCGGTGCACATGTTCAGCACCGAACGCCCCAGCAGATAGCCGTCCTTGGGCAGGATCTCGTGGAGCAGCCCGTACCGCACCCCGCCGCCCACCGCGGCGACCACCCCCTCGACCAGGATGATCGCGAAGACGCCCGGCAGCGGGAGCCCGGGTGAGGCGAGCACGGCGGTCGCCGCCGCGAAGGCGAGCGCCATGCCGCTCATCGCGGCCCGGGGCGGCAGCCGGTCCGCCGCCGACATCAGCGCGGTCGCCCCGATCACCTGTGCGAGCGAGGGGCCGAACATGGACAGGGCGGCCAGCAGCGGCGAATCGGTGGCGGAGTAGACGAGGGTGCCCAGGGCCGGCCCGCTCACCGTCGACGCGGCGACCTGCAGGGCGCTGATCGCGAAGAACGGCCGGAACCGCGGCACCCGGAAGAGTTCCCGGTAGGTGCGCATGCGGGGAGTCTGGGCGGGCGCCGGCGCGGGCCGTTACTGTTTCGCGCGGAGGCGAAACGTCATGGGCCTGTGGGAGATCAACACGGACACGCTCGCCGGGAGCAGATTCGTCGTCTCACCGCTCGCCGAGACCGTCGCCGCCCTGAAGTCCTTGGAGCGGGGGAGCGCCGGTCACCCCGGCGAACGGTCCTGGCTCGACGTCCATCTGCCCGCCTACCGGGCCCGGCAGGCCGCCGACCCGGTGGCGGCGCTCCTCGTACCGGTGGCGCTCTGCGGCAGTTGGAACGCGGACTTCATCACCCCCACCCCGACGGGCGAGGGCACGCCAACCTTCGAGGAGGAGCTGGCCCCGGTCCGGGCCACCACGCCCGAGCGCGCCCGGTCCGACCTCGTGATGTCCCTCGGCGACCGGCCGTTCCCGCGGCTCCTGGACCGCGACGACCTGCCCCGGTCCGCCGCCGACGTCCTGCACTGGGTCTGGCGGCACACCGTCCTGCCCGACTGGCCGCGCCGTCGCCGGATCATCGAGGCGGACGTGGTCGCACGGACCGGGCAGCTGAGCCGGGACGGCTGGGCCGCCGCCCTCAGTGGTCTGCGCCCGGGGATGCGGTGGCTCGGCGGCAGCCGGCTCCGGATCAACGCGCACGACTACCCGCCGAAGCAACTGTCCGGGGCGCGGCTGCTCCTCGTACCGGTCACGCAGAAGGCGGGCTGGGTGTCCTGGGCCGACGACGCCCTGCGATACGCGATCGTCTACCCGTGCTCGGGCGCCCTGGCCGACGCGGACCGGGCACGGGTGCCGGACGCCCTGGGCCGGCTGCTCGGCCCCGCGCGGGCGGCGGTCCTGGTCCTCCTCGCGCAGCCCAAGAGCACCACCCAGCTCGTGGCGCTGACCGGACAGGGCCTGGGCTCGGTGGGCCGCCATCTCAAGGTGCTGCTGGACTCCGGCCTGATCGACCGCCGCCGAGCGGGCCGGTCGGTGCTGTACTTCCGTACGGAAGTGGGGAACACACTGGTGGACGCGGGGCGGGCATAGGCTGCGAACAGCACGACGGAGCCGGGAGGCGACCGACGCCGAACGTCGTTCGCCCGACCCGCCGTTGAGCGAACGCATACGACAAGGGGTCGAGCAAGAGGGAGAGAACATGACGGACCGACGTGGTGAGCGCGGCAGCGGCGGAGGGGGCGGAAAGGGACGGCGGACGGCGGACCCGGCGGACCTGGGCCGGGTCCTCGCGAGCTACCGGGAGCGCCCGACGATGGGCAAGCTCGCCATGACCGTCGTCCCGGCGGTCGCGTTCTTCCTGTTCCTGGGCGAATCCTTCGCCACGCACGGCATCGGGCACCTGATATTCGACGCCGTCTGCGTCCTGTTGTCCGTCTGGGGAGCGGTCAGGCTGATCCGTTCCTTCGCCTCCTGGCTGGACCTGTACGAGGACGGGATCGTCTATCGGGGGCGGCACAAGGTGCGGTGGGCGTACAAGTGGGAGGAGTTCCACGACGTCACCTTGACCCACGAGACGACGTACGTCGGCGGGTCGTCGCGACCGCTGTCGAACAAGATCGTCGCCCGTATGGAGACGGCGCCCGGGCCGGGAGGCGAACAACTGTCCGGCAACTATTTCCTCCCCGACCTCGGCGGCGGCATGCTGCACACGTACCTGCGGTCCACGGGCAACCTCACGTCGATGTTCGGCGGAATCGTCGACCTCGTCGTCGAGGCGCGGGTACGGCTCATCCTGCACGAACTGGCCGAGGGCGGCGACGTCCGCTATCCGCCCTTCGAGATCGGCGCCACGTACCTCTACGTCGACGGCGCCGCCGACGAGATCCCCTGGGGCGAGGTCACGCGGATGACCGTGGACCCTCAGCAGATCACCCTCACCGTCCCCCACCTCCAGCGCCGCATGGAGGGCGTCAAGCTCAAGGCGGACGGCACCCGGGGGAACTACCGGGTCGGCAGGGACAACACCCTGTACATCGGTACCAAGGGGCTGAGTCAGTGCCAGCAGGCGATTATCTGGTCGGTCATGGCCCACATCGCGGAATCCCTGGAAGCGGACCGGGACAAGGGCGCCAACGCGGAATCGCGGTGACCGCCGGTCGCGCGATCCGCACCGGAATCCGGGCCCGCGTCGTCACGGCGACTTGCCGTGCTCGATGGCGAGATGGGCCCACACGGTCTTGCCGGGATCGCGCGGCCGTACGTTCCAGTTCGCGGCGAGGGCGTCGACGATGACCAGGCCGCGCCCGGAGAGGTCGTCGAGCGAGAGGGAGCGGAGTTCGCATGCCCCACTGGTAGGAGTCGGACACCTCCAGGACGAGGGTGCCGTCTCTGCGGTGTAGTCCGAGCTCGAAGTAATCGCCGGTGCCCTGGGCGTGGTTGACGTCATTGGTGCTCAACTCGCTGACGATCAGGGCTGTTTCATCGATCACGTACATCCGTACGTGGCAGCCGATGTTGGTGCCGGGCCTGCTTCAGACCGCGGGCTACACACTTGCCTTGACCGACGCCAGTCCGGACGTTGTCGATGACGCGGCGGCCGACCTGGTGGTCAAGCAGCCGACGGCGGTCGGGCCGTCCGGGACAGCAAGAACCCTGACTGCGGGCTCCAGTTCTACGCCCCGGAGGGGTGGGCGGCGTTCATCGGTGGGGTGAAGGCCGGGGCCTTCAGGGACTGAGCCGCTCCGTGGGGGCCGGCGCCCGAGGGGTGCCGGTTGGCTCTGCGGTCAGCCGGGCCCCAGGGCCTTCACCAGGCGCATCTGCACGCCTCCGCGCCGGAGGTGCTGAACTGCGGCGGTCTTCGGGCGTCCCCTGCTGCTTCCCGCAGGCGCTGTGGCTCCTGCGGGCGTCTCGGTGGCCGAGGGGGCCGCGTGCCGCTCCGGCGTCGGGCACGCCGCCATCGTTCAACTGCTGCGCGCGCGGCGCGTTCCATGGGCTCAGGGCGAGGTCTTCGAAGCGGGCCGTCTCGTGGTGCGCTGCCGCGCCGCGCGGACCGGGCTTCCCGGCAGGCGGCCGACGCCCGGCTCGCCGCCCAAATACGGGCCGTGCACTGCGAGTCGGACGGCGCTTACGGCGTCCCCGGAATCACCGCCGAGCTCCGCGATGACGGCGAGCAGGTCAACCACAAGCGGATCGCGCGCGTGATGCGAAGCATCGGCCTGGCGGGCGTGCGCCTGCACCGCAGGCACCGCACCACGATCACGGACCGGCCGCGGCGAAGGCCCCGGACCTGATCGGCCGCGACTTCACCGCGATGAACCGAACACGAAGTACGTCTGCGACATCACCTATCTCGGTTCCGCGAGCGCGAGGCCCGCCTCGACGCATTCCGTTGGCTGCACCGCTACAACATCCCGCGCCGTCACTCCCGCCTCGGGGCACCGCCGCCCGATCACCTACGAGAGGCGTCCGAAAAAGCATCAACTACGCTGACGCCAGCCGCATAACACGGTTCAGGATTCGAGACCAAGGCCCAGTAGCGGGGAAGAAACACAAGAGGCGGAGGAACGAAGTGAGAACGAGGAAGAGAACCATGGCCGGGCTGGCGACAGCGGTCAGCCTCGGACTCGGCCTTGCGGCCTGCACGAAGGAGGCGACGGAGCCCCGGCCGGCCGACAAGAAGCCCACTGCCGAGAGCAGCAAAGCCGCGCCGTCGAAGCAGGCATGGGAAGCGCCGCAGTCATGCACCGACCTGAGTCTCCAGCCCGGCGCCGTACTCGACGGCGCACCGCTCGGAAAGTGCGTCTCCGAAGCGTTGTCAAGTCACGGCTCGGGAAAGATGCACATCACCGCCGACACCTACGGCGATGTCGAATTCACCTATGACCCCGAATACAACTTCCAAGGCGAGCTGACCGGTCCCGACGGTCCGATCAAGATGGCCTTCGTCGACGGAACGATGTGGATCGACCAGGGGGACGGCCCTGTCAAGGGCGACAAGGAATCAGACGACCCCAAAGAGCGGCTCGTCGCGACGACCGGCGAACTCTACCGACTCTTCTCCGACGTCAAGTACGTCGCCGAAATGGTGCAGTCACAGCCGGTGTGGAAGGTGGACGACGCGAAGGACAAGATCGAGCTGCCCAACGGCGAATCCGTGGAGTCGTACCGGATCGACAGCGACGGCGCCTTCACATGGAACGGGATCCCGGTGAAGGATTTCGTCCTCTGGTTCGCAGAGGACTGGACCCCCGTTGGTGACCAAGCCACCACAGAGATCGCCGGCTCACAGGAAACCCGCACTCAACACTTCTACGACCTGGGCGAACCCGTCGACATCACCCCACTCGGATAACACCCGGCCAGAACCATCCGGGCGAACGAAGCGCCAACCGCCCGGCTTCTTGCCGTCGGCCCCGGGGGCCAGGCGTCCCGTTGCGGGGCCACGAAAGAGGTATCGGGGCGGCATGTGGTCGGCTCCCGCGCCCCCGGGCGCCGAGCGGATCGTGGCCCGTGTGGTCAAGAGCGTTCATTCGGCCAGCATTCTCGCGGAACCGGACATACCGCGTGAGGCGCGCCAACAGGGCCGATTCCGCCTGGTAGTCATGGCCTGTCGTACTGACCCCCGCCGGTGCGCATGGCCTCGTAGGCGGGGCACGCACCGGCATGCCGGAACGAGGTATGCCCTGTGAGGTTGTTCCGCCGCGCCATCGGACGGTCTGCCGCCGCCCTCGCCACAGCGCTCGCCGCCGCGCTCGCCCTGACCCCGATCGGCGGCGCCGCCGTCGCGGCACCGGCCACGCCCGCATCCGCCGTGGCCCCGGCCACCGCCGCGTCCGTGGGGCCCGTCAGGCTCTACGTAGCGGGCTTCGGCAGCGGCCCGCTGAACGTCGCCGTGCAGTCCGCCCGCGAGACCGGACTCGATGCCGCGGTTGCCCGAGGCTTCGCGCGCTCCGACTGCCAGGTGAGCGCCGGCCCCGCCGTCGTCAACTCGCTCCCGAACGGGTGGGTGCAGGTACACATCGAGTACCTGTGCACTGGTGAGCCCAACGTGGGCTCCCCGACCTTCGTGCTCTACCGCTACCACAAGAGCTCCGACACCCAGAGCACCTCGTGGGACGCCCCCGTGGGCTACGACCTCCAGGGCCCGCTGGGCACTCTGTTCACCGCCCCCAACCCGGGCACCGTGCCCCTCTACCTCTGCCAGGTGCGCGGCGACCACTTCGCCACCACCGACGTCGGCTGCGAGGGCCAGACGTACGTGACGCGCCTCGGCTGGCTGTACGCCTCCCCGCCCGCCGGGACGTCGACCCTGCCGCTGCTGCGCTGCCTGCGCAAGGAGAACCGGCAGATCTTCGAGTCCCACCAGCCCGACTGCGAGGGACAGATCATGGGCGGGATGCTCGGCTACCTCCTGCCCTGACCGCCCCTTCGCTCGCCTGGCCCCGACCCGGTCCGTTCCCGGCCCAGGTCGGGGCGCCCGTATGGGGCCTCGGTGCCTGGCTGAGAACCGGCCATGGGGAGGTGCGTGGGTGGGCGGCGCCTTGGGCCGGTCGGTGGGTCAACTCTCCGAAAGCCATCCGTACAGGTCCTGTGCGAAACGCGTTCGATAGACGCCGTGGACGAGAGCGTCCGGAGACTGGTATCCCCGGTGCTCCGGGGCCGAGACTTCTTGGTCCCACTGAGTCACTTCTCCGCTGAGCGGCGACGCGCGTCCCAGATATGCCTGCGCGGCCTCCGCAAGTTCCCATTCACCTGTGACCACCGAGTCCCAGAACCCGCGGCCCTGGCCGACCACCCACATGCACAGATCTTCGGTGCTGTCCTCGGACCAGACTCCTCCGTCGACAGTCACGCCTTCCGAGAAGTCAATCAGCGACTCCGCCGCATCCAGGTATGCCGACGCGAACCCCTCAAGGATCTCTCTCGGCTGTGACTCCAGCCATGCCTCCAGCGCAGACAGACGTGGTCTCGTCGCATCCAAGACCTCCCAGAACCAGTCAGGAACTTGACCCAATTCGCTCACCGCCCTCGCCGAGCCTGGCAACTTCCGTCCGATGGATGAGAGAGAGCGACACCCGAACCACTGCCTCGCCGCCGCCGCATCTCAGCTTCGGGCCGCACACCCCCTGCAGCCACTGGTTCTCGTCCAGGTACTCGGCTCAGAGGGCGAGCCACTCCGCGACCTCGACGGTGTCCCCGACGCTCACCACGCCCTCGCGCACCACCGCGTTCTTCGCGCCGAAGCTGACCTTGTTCCCGTACTCCGGTTCGCGGCGGTACGTCGACAGGGTCCGGATCGGCTCCGGGCCCGCGCGGCGGCCGGTGCGCTGGTCGACCATCGGGACGGCGCACCGCGTCGCCCGTACGGAATGGGCGAGTTCCACCGTGCCGAGGGTCATCCGGCGCACCCGGTCCTCGAAGTGCGGCTCGTCGGCGCCGGCCAGGACGATGTTGGCGCGGAAGCGGTCCATCGGGACGGGCGCCGCGTCGCCCCGGGCGGTGATACGGGAGTTGAGACCGTCCAGGGATGCCGTCGAGGCGACCAGCACCGCGTGTGCGTCGGCGAAGTTGACCTTGCCGGGGGTGTCGCCCCAGCCGTCCCGGTCGAAGCCGGGCGCCACCCGTACCAGGCGGGACTTGGCGCCGAGCGCGTCCGAGAACCACTCCGCGGCCTCGTCCCCCTGGTCGGCGGCGACGCCGAGCGGGCGGTCGAACATGCTGACCTCGCGGCGCGGGCCGTCCGGGACGACGTCCACCCGCAGCGGCTCGACGCCCTCGGCGGACAGCGCCAACGCCGCGCCCGCGTCCAGGACTTCGACCCCGATCGCGGCCATCGCGGGGTGCGTGCGCTGGCTGCGGAACGCGCCGTTCGTCGCGTCCACCACCATGAACGTGCGGTCGTGTTCGAGACCGGTCCCCAGGACCCGCGCGGAATCGACGGCGGTTCCGGCGCAGCCCTTGACCGGGTAGTAGATGAGTTCGCGAACGGTGATGGTCACGGTGTCCCCTCCGGGGCGGCCGCTTCGAGCTCGTCGACGCTGCCGGACATGATGGTGCGGATGTGGCGGGTGAGGTGGTCGACGGGCCAGTCCCACCAGGCCACGGCGAGCAGTCGGGCGACGGTCTCCTCGTCGTGGCGGGTGCGGATCAGCCGGGCCGGGTTCCCGCCGACGATGCCGTAGTCGGGCACGTCGGAGGTGACGACCGAACCGGCGCCGATGACCGCGCCGTGTCCGATCCGCACGCCGGGCATCACCGTGGCGCCGTACCCGAACCAGACGTCGTTGCCGACGACCGTGTCGCCCCGGTTCGGCAGTCCGGTCAGCAGGTCGAAGTGCTCGGCCCAGGAGCCGCCCATGGACGGGAACGGGAACGTGGACGGGCCGTCCATCCGGTGGTTGGCGCCGTTCATGATGAACCGCACTCCGGTGCCCAGCGCGCAGAACTTCCCGATGACGAGCCGCTCCGGGCCGTAGTGGTAGAGCACGTTGCGGGTCTCGAAAGCGGTCGGGTCGTCCGGGTCGTCGTAGTACGAGAAGTCCCCGACCTCGATCAGTCCGGACTTCACCAGGGGCTTCAGCAGCACGACCCTGGGCTGCCCCGGCATCGGGTGGAGCACGGTGGGATCGGCAGGCGCGGCGGGCGCGGCGGGATTGTCGGGGGCGGGACTCATGGCCCCCATCATCGCATCCGGCCGCCTGGGGTAAGTTCCTTTTGGGAACTCTTTGGTTCGGAGAGGAACGCACATGGAATCGGCACGGTGGACCGAGGTCGACGACTACTTCAACGGCCTGCTGCTGGGTCCGGACGAAGCCCTGGACGCGGCCGTCGCGGCGAGCGACGAGGCCGGGCTCCCGGCCATCCAGGTCGCCGCCAATCAGGGCAAGCTGCTGCATCTGCTGGCCCGGCTGCGCGGGGCGCGGACCGTGCTGGAGATCGGCACCCTCGGCGGGTACAGCACGATCTGGCTGGCGCGGGCGCTGCCCGAGGGCGGCAGGGTCGTCACGCTGGAGGCCGATCCGGCGTACGCCGAGGTCGCGCGGGCCAACATCGCACGGGCGGGGCTCGCGCACGTCGTCGACGTACGGGTCGGCCCGGCGCTCGACACGCTTCCGGAGCTCGCGGCGGAGGGGCAGGGGCCGTTCGACGTCGTGTTCATCGACGCCGACAAGCCGAGCAACCCCGACTACCTGGCCTGGTCGCTGAGGCTGACCCGTCCCGGGAGCCTGATCATCGCCGACAACGTGGTGCGGGACGGCGAGGTGACCGACGGCGGGAGCGATGACCCGAAGGTTCGGGGTGTGCGGCGGTTCACCGAACTCGTCGCCGCCGAACCGACCTTGAGTGCGACCGCGCTGCAGACCGTCGGCGCCAAGGGGTACGACGGACTGATGCTGGCCCTGGTCACCGGCTAGGTACCGGTCGGCGTAATTCGTTCGACAGGCCCCGGGGGCCCGCTCAGGATGAGTCGCATGGATCTGCGCGTGATCGACCCGGTTCGTATCGGTACGGAGCGGCTGCCGGGAGGGCGGCTGCTGGGCTGGGCGGAATGGGGGCCGAAGGACGGTGTGCCGGTGCTGCTGTCGCCCGGCGCGGCCACCAGCAGGCACCTCGGGTTCGGCACCGACGCGCTGGACCGGCTCGGTGTGCGGCTGATCTCCGTCGACCGCCCCGGGCTCGGCGCCTCCTCGCCGCTGCCCGGCCGTACGTTCGGCGACTTCGCCGACGACGTCCGGACGTTCGCCGCCCTGCGCGGCCTGGGCCGGCCGCCGATGGTCGGCAACTCGCAGGGAGCGCCCTTCGCCCTCGCCTGTGCCGCCGCCGGAACGGTCGGCGCGCTCGCCGTGGTCTCCGGGGCGGACGAGGTGGCCGAGCCGCGGTTCGCCGAGGCGCTCCCGGAGGACCTGCGGGGCCTCGTGGACCTGGCGGTGTCCGATCCTGGCGCCGCCGAGAAGATCTTCGCCGGGTTCACCCCGCGGGCGATGTGGGACATGGTCATGTCCGGCAGCCCGGACCGCGATCTGGCCGTCTACCGGCAGCCCGCGTTCGCCGCCGCCTACCGCCGCGCCCTCGACGAAGCCTTCGCGCAGGGTGCGGACGGATACGCCCGGGACACCGTCCTGGCCATGGGGCACTGGGGAATCGCGCTGTCGGACATCGCCGTGCCCGTCGACCTCTGGTACGGGGAACAGGACACCGGCCACTCGCCCGACCACGGCGACGGACTGGCCGCGCGCATCCCGGGCGCCGTCCGGCACCTCGTGCCGGACGCGGGCGGATCCCTGCTCTGGACCCATGCCGAGCAGGTGCTGGGCGCCCTGCTCGAGCACGTCCCCGCGCCCTGACGTCCTGCCCGGCGACACGATGGAAGGACCCCCGCCAGTCACGTCCTGGCGGGGGTCCTCCTTTCATCCGCCTGCCCGGTGAAGGTTGAGAAGACGATCACGAGGCAGGACGTTCACGCGCCTCCTGGTCAGGGGGCGAGCAGCAGCACGTCGGCGCGCTCCTTGGCCGCCGCGTAACGCTTCGCCACGTCCTGCCAGTTGACGACGGCCCACATGGCGTCGATGAAGTCGACCTTCTGGTTCTTGTACTGGAGGTAGAAGGCGTGCTCCCAGGCGTCGAAGACCAGGATCGGGGTGGAGCCCTGGCCGACGTTGCCCTGGTGGTCGTAGACCTGCTCGACGATCAGCTTGCCGCTGACCGGCTCGTACGCCAGGACGCCCCAGCCGGAGCCCTGCGTGGTGGCCGCGGCCTTCGTCAGCTGGGCCTTGAAGCCGGCGAACGAACCGAACGACTCCGTGATCGCGTCCGCGAGGTCGCCGACGCCGTCCGCGGCGAGGGGCTCGCCGCCGCCGTCACCGGTCATGTTGTGCCAGTAGATCGAGTGCAGGATGTGGCCGGAGAGGTGGAACGCCAGGTTCTTCTGGAGCCCGTTGATCGCGCCCCACGTCCCCTTGTCGCGCGCCTCCTCCAGCTGCTCCAGGGTGTCGTTCGCCCCCTTCACGTAGGCGGCGTGGTGCTTGTCGTGGTGGAGCTCGATGATCTGCGGGTTGATGACCGGTTCGAGCGCCGCGTAGTCGTACGGGAGTTCCGGAAGCGTGTACGTGGCCATGGTTCGAACCCTCCAGCTGCTTTCCTGTTGTTGTTGCAAACTCTATGCAAGAGCAGGAGCAGGCTAACAGCAGGGCGTGCCGATGGTGATCAGCCCTTCGACTTAGGTCCGGGACCGTGTCGCCGCGTCGGCCCCGGTACAACCCTGCGACCTTCTCGGACCCCACGGGCCGGGCGTCGGAGTGCACCGTGGGAGTGGACTGCAGCGTTGGCGCGATGATGTCGGACATGTTCGCCGCTCCCCCGTTCCCAGGAAGCGGGACATCCGGCAGCGCACCGACAACCAGCCAGGGGCTCACCGGCTTCCTGCCGACGTCACCGGTGCTGCTCCAGCTGCCGCCGCTGCTGCTGGGCCCGGACCCGCTCCCCGTCCAGTTCAACCAGAGCCTGGAGACGAAGAAGGTCCAGAAGATGCTGATGGAGTCTCAGGCCCTCTGCCGACCGCCTTCCGGACGTCTGATCGGCACCTTCGGCGGTGACGGAAAGGTCAAGTACGGCGGTCCATGGAGCCTGGCCTTTCGCTGGATCTTGGGAAGCCATGGGAGCAATGAAATCAAGAACACCACGGCAAATCAGAGCTACGACGGTGATGACGTACTGACGCAGGATCTGATCAAATCCTCGAGCATGAAGGACGCACGGGTGAAAATCGCCGGGCAGTTCGCCTGGCTTGGCAAGAAGAACGACCGGGCCGACTACAGCACCGCCAAAAACAGGGACGGCAGCGATCTGAATCTCATTCAGATGGCGGGGGTATACCGCTCGGACCTCGGTGGGCTCGTGATGGGTAAGGAGGACCGCGTGGCCCAGGGCGTTCTCGGTTCCTACGCGCTTGAGTACACGGTGACGAAGTCCAAGGGGGACACGCTAACGGTCAATTATCATGCGTGGACCGACATCGACAACGAGTCATTCCTCCCGAGCCACTTCAAGTGGCAAGAGGTCGCGAACGAGGCGCCGCGCCATATGGGCGGGTATTTCGCAGGATTCCGGGTCGATATCCGCTGGCAGGAAAAGATCTACAAGTAGCGAGTGGGCTGGGTATGAGACGTTTTCGTGGGTGTGCGATATGCGTGGCTGTTCCTCTGCTGCTGTTCGTGGCCCTGTTCGTGATGCAGGGGTGCGAGGAGGAGAGCCCGGAACTTCGCTCCGAGGAGGTTGTCGGTGTCTGGAAAGGCTCCGACGGCGGGCGGATCGAGTTCCGGGCGGACGGCACGTTCGACATGTCGGGCATCCCGCGGAGTGCCGTCAAGCCCAGCTTCTCCACTCTCCCTCCCGGGAAGGGCAGCCTCTCCGGGAGGGGGAAATGGGATATGGAGTGGCAGCGGGACCCGGGCAGTGGAATCGAGCTCAGATTCGCCGAGGGCGGCTCGTTCACCGATGAGGGCGGATTCGCCCTGCTCCGGGCCGCTCGGGGCGGGGACGAGCCGGAGGTGTACTTCGAGGGGGACCCCGACACGGAGGATGGCTACCGGGTCCGCCGTGAGCCGTCCGCCCGGAGCGGTCCCGGGGAGAAGTGAGGAAACAGCGGCCCCGGGTACGGAGCCCGCTCCAGGCACGGTCCCGGGTTCGGGTACGGGAACCGCTCCAGGCACGGTCCCGGCCTCAGGCGCGGGCGCGCGTGCGGGCCTCGGCGAGGCGGGTCAGGTGGTCCTCGTACGCCTTCGTGTAGAACGCCGCACGCGCGGGGTCCGGTTCGGCCACCTCCGTCGGGGCCGTCCAGGCGGCCGTGTCCAGTTCCGCGCCGAAGCGCCGCGCCGCCGCGAGGACCGCACCCCGCGCGCCCACCTCGCCCTCGACGATCCGCACCGGGCGGCCCAGCACGTCCGCGAACAGCCGGGTCCAGGCGGGGGAGCGGGTGCCGCCGCCGCACAGCGCCAGGGTGCCGGTGAGGCCCGCGGCGTCCAGGCAGTGGCGGGCGGCGAAACCGATGCCCTCGCAGACCGCGCGGACCAGGTCCGCCGGGGTGGTCTCCAGACAGACCCCGAGGAACTCGGCGCGCAGCCGGGGCTCGACGAAGGGGGCGCGTTCGCCTGAGGGGGCGAAGTAGGGCAGCACCCGTACGCCGTTGGCGCCCGGCGGGGTGGCGGTGAGTAGCCGGTCGACGTCCGCGTGGCGTACGCCGGTCGTGGCCAGGACCCAGTCCAGGGCCGCCGTGCCGACCATCGCGGGCATGGCGCGCAGCCAGTGACCGGGACGGTCGGTGGAGATGTGCAGGCCCGCGGGTTCGCCGTCCAGGTCGAGCCGTTCCGTCGCCACCAGCGCGGCCAGACACGTGCCGACGATCAGCAGACCGTCGCCGGGCCGGGTGACGCCCGCGCCCAGCGCGCAGGCCGGCAGGTCGTACGGGCCGTTGGAGATCTGTACGCCCGAGGGGAGCTCGGCCGTGGCGACCGGATCGCTGACCGGGGCGAGGAGCGCGGCCCGATGGCCGAGGCCGAGCGCCGCCACGACATCGGAGGAGTACGTACGCGTCATCGGGTCCAGGAAGGGCATCGACGCGTCGGAGACGTCCGTGGCCCGGACCCCCGTCAGCCGCTGGAACACCATGTCCTTGCAGTACAGCGCGGTGGTGGCGGCGTCGAGCGAGGCGGGGTCGTGGCGGTCGAGCCAGGCCAGCACCGGTCCCGGACAGCCGGGGAACATCGCGCTGCCGGTGCGCCGGTACACGGCCGTGAACACCCCCGACTCCTGCCAGGCGTCGACGAGTTCATGGGCACGGCCGTCCATCCAGGAGATCGCGGTGCGGACCGGCCGGCCCGCCGCGTCGACCAGCCAGACCCCGTCGCCCTGGCCGGTGAGACCGGCGAACGCGACCCCGTCGGAGCCCAGCGCGGCCAGGACCTCACGGACCGCCCCGTACACCTCGTCCATGTCCTGTTCCACGAATCCGTCGCGGATCGTGAGCCCCACCGGGCGGGACTCGACGGCGAGCGTGCGGCCGTCCGGGCCGAAGGCCGCGGCCTTCACCACGGACGTGCCGACGTCGATGCCGATGTACCGGGTGGGGGCGTCCTCGGCCGTGGGTGCGGGGGGCGTGGTCCGGTACGTCGTCATGGAGTGCCTCCGTACGTCGTCATGGGCCCGCCTCCCGTCACAGCGCGTGGGCGAGCGGCTCGCCCCGCACGTAGCGCGCGACCTCGGCCGCCGCGATCCGCGCCGCCTTCCGCGCGACGGACCGGCTGGCGCCCGCCACATGAGGCGTCATCAGCAGGTTCGGGGTCCGGAACAGCCGTGACGAGGGCGACGGCGGCTCCTGCTCGTACGTGTCCAGCGCCGCGGCCCGCAGTCGCCCCGAGTCCAGCGCGTCGCACAACGCCTCCGTGTCCAGCAGCCCGCCCCGGGCCGCGTTCACCAGGACCGCGTCGCGCGGCAGCAGGGCGAGCTCGCGGGCGCCGACGAGATGCCGGGTCTCCGGGGTCAGCCTGGCGTGCAGGGTGAGGACCCGGGAGCGGGTGAGCAACGCCTCCAGCGAGGGGGCGCGCATGCCGTGCACGTCGCCGCGCACATACGGGTCGTACACCTCGACCCGCGCGCCGAACGCGGTGAGCACCCGGGCCACCCGGCTGCCCACCGCGCCGTAGCCGATCAGGCCGACGGGCGTGTCCTCCAGTTCCAGACCGCACTGCTCGTACGTGTAGTGGGAGGCGTCCCAGCGGCGGTGCGCGGTGAGCGAGCGGTGCGCGTCGGGGATGCGGCGCAGCGCCGCCAGCATCAGGCCCACCGTGAACTCGGCGGTCGCGGCCGCGTTGCGCCCGGGAGCGAAGCACACCCGCACCCCGCGGGCCCGCGCCGCCGCGGCGTTCACGTTCACCGGGCCGCCCCGGCAGACCACGACCAGTCGCAGATCGGGGGCGGCGGCGAGGACCCGCTCGGTGAACGGGCCCATCTGGGTCACGCACACCTCGACCCCGTCCAGGGCGCCGATCAGCGCGTCCTCGGCGTGGCTGGCCTCGTCGACCTCGGCGACCTTTCCGAAGGGTTCCAGGGGCCAGGGCAGGGTGAGTTCGGTGATCAGCGGTTCTGCGTCGAGCGGGCCGAGGGCGTGCAGCAGGGCCTGGGTGATCAGGGAGTTGCGGACGAAGTGGTCACCGGCGGCGAGCACCCGCGTCGTGGGGCGGGGCGTCGTGGAGTCGGCGGGCGTCGTCGGGTCGGGCGTCATGGGACGGGTCATCGCGGAGCGTCTCCTGTCCGGGCGTCGAAGACATGGATGTGCCGTGGGGAGCGGCGGTGACGCGTACGAAGATCTTCCGGCCGGCCGAGGGGCATCCCCGGGCGACCCGCCGCCGGGTGGTGCGGCGGGTGGCGGGCACCGCCCCGGACGGGGGCATGCCGTCCGTCCGGGGCGCGGGCCGCGGGGGGACGTCCGGTGCGGGCTCGCGGCGGCGGGACGCCGGGACGCCCGTCCGGGCGGGGCCGCACCACCGGCACGGACCCGTCCGGGACCGCGCGGGACCGGCCCGGTCAGCCGTCATCGCGGCCTCCCGTCCCCGGCTCCCGGCCGGTGCGGCAGACCTCGTAGGGCACCTTGTGCTCGTCGAGTTCGCGCAGCGATCGTTCACAGGCCCCGTCGTCGACCAGCAGCAGATCGAAACGGGAGAGCGGGGCCAGCCGGTGCAGGGCGACCCGGCCCAGCTTGGAATGGTCGAGCAGCAGCACGTTGCGGCTCGCCGAGTCGAGCATCGCCCGCTTCACCGAGACGATGCGCTGCTCCTGGTGGTAGGCGAAACCACCGGACACGGCGGAGGTGGACGTGAAGCAGATGTCGACCTGGAGCGACTGCACCGCCTCCACGCACGAGACACCCAGGAAGGAGGCGTGCAGCGGGTCGAAGTCGCCGCCGAGCCCCATCAGATGGATGCCGCGCTCGCGCGACAGCAGATTGATCGCCTCGAGGAAGTTGGTGACGACGGTCAGTGGGGTGATGGACCGCAGCCCGCGCGCGATCTCCAGCGTGGACGTCGAGTCGTCCAGCATCACCGCCATGCCCGGCTCGACCAGCTCCAGGGCCCGCGCGGCGACGGCGGCCTTCTCGGCCCGCATCGCCTTCAGCCGGTAGGCGACGTTCGACTCGAAGACTCCGGACGGCTGCGCGGTGACCCCGCCGCGGAACTTGCGGACGATGCCCTGCCGCTCCAGTTCGTCCAGGTCCCGGTGGATGGTCATCAGGCTGACGTCGAAACGCTCCGCCAGTTCGGCGGCGCTCGCCTCGCCCTGCGCGAGGACGTACTCGGCCATGGATGCCTGACGCGGGGCCGGCCCCCGCTGCGGAACGCTGCTCACGTGCTGATCCCTCTGATTCCCGAATTCTTCTGAAATTCCTCACGGGCGGGGCCCGTTCACACACCAGATCGACTGGTTAACAGAGCTTGGAACAGGCGAAGTTGACCGTCAATCCCTCGCGCAACGGAAATTCTCGGTGCAGAGTGAGAAGTTCACAGGAGGGACCGATATGTGGATGGGCATCGATCTCGGCACGCAGGGCGTCCGCGCGGTGGTGGTGGGGGACCGGGGCGAGATCCTCGGCAGCGGCTCCGCCCCGCTCACCGGAAGACGCGACGGCGTACGGCACGAGCAGCGGCCCGTCGACTGGTGGACGGCGGTCTGCGCGGCCTGCCGCGGAGCGCTGCGCGACCGCCCCGCCCCGCCCCGCGCGCTGGCCGTCTGCGCCACCTCCGGCACGGTCCTGCTCGGCGACCGGGCGGGACGGCCGCTGACGCCGGGGGTGATGTACGACGACGGGCGGGCCGCGGCCGAGGCCGCCCGGGCCCGGACGCCGCCGAGCTGGGCCCTGCCCAAGGTGATGTGGCTGCTGCGGGAGTACGGACGGGAGCACGGGGGACGCGTGGGCGACACGGTGCGCGTCATGCACCAGGCCGACCTGGTGCTGGCCCGGCTCGCCGGGACGCCGCTGCCCACCGACTCCAGCCACGCCCTGAAGACCGGGTACGACCTGGAGCGGGACGACTGGCCGCACCGCGGGTTCGGCGGGCTGGGCCTGCCGCGGGAGCTGTTCCCGGAGGTGGTGCGGCCCGGCCGGCGGATCGGGGAGGTGGGGCGGGCGGCGGCGGAGGAGACCGGCGTCCCGGCGGGCACGCTCCTGGTGTCCGGGATGACGGACGGCTGCGCGGCGCAGATCGCCTCGGGCGCGCTCACCACGGGCTCCTGGAACTCGGTGCTCGGCACGACGCTGGTCCTGAAGGGGGTCACCTCGTCGCCGGTCGTGGACCGGGCCGGGGTGGTCTACAACCACCGCGCGCCGGACGGCGGCTGGCTGCCGGGCGGCGCCTCCGGGGTCGGCGGCGGGGCGCTGACCGCCGCGTTCCCGGGCGCGGACCCGGCCCGCATGGACGTGCTGGCCCGCGCGTGCGAACCGGCGCGGGTGGTGGCCTATCCCCTCGCCGGAACGGGCGAACGCTTCCCCTTCGCCGCGCCCGGGGCCACCGGCTTCCTGCTCGGCGAGCCCGCCGACGAGGCCGAGCACTGGGCGGCCCTGCTCACCGGGACGGGCCTGGTCGAACGGCTCTGCCTCGACTACCTCGACCTGCTCGGCGCCCCGCTGCACGGCCGGATCACCTTCACCGGCGGCGCGGTCCGCAGCGGCCACTGGAACAGGCTGCGCGCCGACATCCTGGGCCGGCCCGTGCACATTCCGCGCTCCGCCGAACCCGCGCTCGGCATGGCCGTCCTCGCCGCGTACGGCGCGCGGGCCGCCGACACCCTGGCGGGGGCCGCGAACCGGATGGTACGACTGCGGCACGTGCTGCGCCCGCATCCGGCGCGCACCGCGTGGTACACCGAGCCGTACGTCGCGCTGGTCGACGAGCTGGAACGGCGCGGCTGGCTCCCCGGTCCCGTCGCCGCCCATGCCCGTGACCGCGCGGGGAAACCGTGACCGCGGCGGTCCCGGGAAGCCGTGCCTCCCGGCGCGTGCGAGAGCCCTGGGACACCGCTCCTCGACCCGTACGAACGCAGACGCCATGACCGCCCGTACCCGAACGGAGAAGCCATGACCAGGAGCCCGGCCACCCTGCTGCTCGTCCGCCACGGGCAGACCGTCTGGCACGCGGAGAACCGCTACGCCGGAGTCAGCGACATCGCGCTCACCGACGAGGGGCGCCGTCAGGCCCGGCGGCTGGGGGAGTGGGCGGCCCGGCACCCGGTCGACGCGATCCGGACGTCGACGCTCACCCGCGCGATCGAGACCGCGCGGCCCGCGTGCCTGGCGCTCGGTCTCACGCCCCGGCACGACCACGACCTGCGCGAGTGCGACTTCGGCGAGGTGGAGGGGCGCACCCTGGCGGAGTTCGAGGCCGAGCATCCGAAGCAGGGACGGGAGTACCGCACCGACCCGGTGGCCCATCCGTTCCCCGGGGCCGAGGACCCCCGGGCGGCGGCTGCCCGGGGCGCGACCGCACTGCGCCGCATCGCGGACGAGCACCCGGGCGGGCGGGTGCTCGTCGTCGCCCACAACACCCTGCTCAGGCTCGTCCTCTGCGAACTGCTGTCGATCCCGTTGGGCGCCTACCGCCGGGTCTTCCCGAAGCTGCGGAACACGGCGATCAGCGAGGTGCGGATCGGGGAGCGGGGCGGGGCGCTGCTCTCCCTGAACGTGCCGTGCGCCCCGGACGACCCCGAGGTGCCGTGCGCCCCGGACGACCCCGCCGTGCCGAACGCGGCGGACGCGCCCCGCGCCCCCGGCGTCAGCCCGTGACCGCCGCGGCCCGCCGCTGCCGTACGACACCGGCGACGATCAGTACGGCGGTGAGGGCGCCGCTCGCCACCAGCTGGTCGCGCGTGCCCGGCTGGCGCAGCATCAGGACGAAGATCCCAGCCATCGCCAGCAGCGCCACCAGTGTCAGCACCGGGAAGAGCCACATCCGTACGACGAGCTTCTCCGGGGCCTCGCGCTGGAGCCGGCCGCGCAGGATCAGCTGGGAGACGGCGATGAATATCCAGACGACCAGGATCACCGCGCCGATCATGTTGAGCAGCCACGGGAAGACGTCGTCGGGACGCCAGTAGCTGAGCAGCACGCACAGGAAGCCGAACACCGACGAGGCCAGGACGGCGGTGCGCGGCACGCCCGACGAGATCCGGCCGAGCCGCCGCGGCCCCTGGCCACGGGCCACCAGCGAGCAGGCCATGCGCGAGGAGCCGTAGATGTTGGCGTTCATCGCGGAGAGCAGGGCGACCAGGACGACCACGTTCATGATCTGCGCGGCGCCACCGATCCCGAGGTGGTTCAGGGTCGCGTAGAACGGGCCCACCTTCACGATCTGCGGGTCGTCCCACGGCACCAGCGTCACGACGACGGCCATCGAACCGACGTAGAACAGCGCGATCCGCCACATGGCGGTCCGTACGGCCTTGGCGACGCCCCGTACCGGGTTCTCGGACTCGGCCGCGGCGATGGTGACGGTCTCCAGACCCCCGTACGCGAAGACGGAGGCGAGCAGGCCGATCACCAGTCCCTCGCCGCCGTTCGGCAGGAAGCCGCCCTCGCCGCGGAGGTTGCTGGTGCCGGGGGCGTCCGTACCGGGCAGCAGACCGAGGATCGCCAGCACGCCCAGGACGAGGAAGAGCGTGATCGCCACCACCTTGAGGGTGGCGAACCAGAACTCGAACTCGCCGAACTTCTTCACCGAGGCCAGGTTCGTCCCGAGGAAGACCACCATGAACAGCGCGACCCAGGCCCACTCCGGGGTGCCCGGCAGCCAGCCCGTGACGATCTTCGCGGCGCCGATGCCCTCCAGGCCGACGGCGACGCAGAGCAGCACCCAGAACGCCCAGCCGACGGCGAACCCCGCCCACGGCCCGATCGCCCGCTCCGCGTGGACGGAGAAGGAACCGGAGGCCGGATTCGCGGCCGACATCTCGCCGAGCATCCGCATCACGAGCATGACCAGCAGCCCGGAGATGGCGTACGCGACGACGATCGAGGGACCCGCGGCGGCGATGCCGGCGCCCGAGCCGACGAACAGCCCGGCGCCGATGACACCGCCGAGCGCGATCATCGACAGGTGCCGCTGCTTGAGCCCGTGGGTGAGGACGGCGTCGGTGGGGGCGCCGGGGACGGTGCCGGGGGATTCGACGGGGGAGCCCGGACCGGTGCCGGTTCCGGCCCGGGGTTCCGCGGGGTCTTCCGTGGGGGGAGAAGCGGGATTCCGCGACATGGACGTGCTCTGTTCGGTAGGCGACACATGGGGGACGTGGGGTGGGGCGTGGGGGACGTCGCGCACAGTCTGGGCGCGCCTGTCATCGACCGGGAACCGGTGTCCGCCATACGGGCACGATGCTCACACACCGTGCACATACGGGCACGTGCCGCCGCCGACGTCGCGAACCGGGAGAAATGCCCGCACCGGCTTTTGGGGGGAACCTACAGTTCTCCCGGAGAAGATCCCGTGAGCGGGTGGACGCGTGATCAGGCCCCACCTCAGTGACGAGCATCACGTCACCGTGTGATTGCGTCAGCGTCTTTGTGTGAACTCCACCAATGCCTCGATCGGCGCTTGTCAGCCGCTGACGGTGATCGGCCGTTGACCCGTGGGCTAACGTCGGTCCGGTCTGTCCCTTCCTGTCCTCACCCCGCGGAGTCCCGATGAGCACTGCTGCCGCCGCCCCCGTCCGTACCGGAGCGGTCCTCGCCGACCTGCTGCCCGCCGCCCGGAACCGTTACGCCGTCGACACGGCCCTGGTCCTCGGGGGCGCCGCGCTCACCGGGATCGCCGCCCAGATCGCCGTCCCGATCCCCGGCTCCCCGGTCCCGGTCACGGGCCAGACCTTCGCCGCGCTCCTCGTCGGCACCGCGCTCGGCGCCCGCCGCGGCTTCCTCTCCCTCGCCGTGTACACGCTCGTCGGCATGGCGGGGATGCCGTGGTTCGCCGAGGCCAGGTCCGGGATGGGCTTCCCGTCGTTCGGTTACGTCCTCGGCATGCTGCTCGCCGCCGTCGTGGTCGGCGCCCTCGCTCGTCGTGGCGGGGACCGGTCCGTGCTGCGCACCGCGGGCACGATGGCGCTGGGCTCCGCGGTCATCTACGCGGTCGGCGTTCCGTACCTGGCGCTGTCCACCGGCATGTCGGCGAGCGCCGCGATCGCGGCCGGCCTGGTGCCGTTCCTGCTCGGTGACGTGCTGAAGGCCGCGCTCGCCATGGGCGCGCTGCCCGCGGCCTGGAAGCTGGCCGGCCGCCGGGGCTGACCCCCGGCCCGCACCACCCCCGCGTACGCCCGCAACACGCGAAGAGGCCGGGCCGGCCGTGACACGTCACGGCCGGCCCGGCCTCTTCCGCGTTCCGCGCCCGGCTCCGGAGCGGCGCTCAGGCCCGGGCCTGACGCGCCGCCCCGCCGGCCACGGCCTCCGCGGCGGTCACGGCGTTCGCGGCCTGCACGGATCCCGCGGCCTTCCGGTGCCGGACGTCGCGCACCAGCGCGATCGCCACCACCAGCGCCGCCACGAGCAGTGAGAGAAGCACCTGCTCACGCCCGCTGTCATCGGTCAGCATGTAGACCAGGACGAACGAGATCATCGCGATGGTCGCCCAGGTCAGGTACGGGAAGAGCCACATCCGCACGACCAGCTTCTCCGGCGACTCGCGCAGGATCATGCCCCGCATCCGCAGCTGCGTGAAGCAGATGACCAGCCAGACGAACAGCGCGACCGCGCCGGACGAGTTCAGCAGGAACTGGAAGACGGTGTCGGGCCACTGGTAGTTGAAGAACACCGCGACGAAGCCGAAGACGACGGACGACAGGATGGCCGCCTGCGGCACGCCCCGCTTGTTCACCCGGGCGAACGCCTTCGGCGCGTCCCCGCGCTCGCCGAGCGAGAACGCCATCCGAGAGGCGGTGTAGAGGCCGGAGTTCAGACAGGACAGCACGGCCGTCAGCACGATGACGTTCATGACCTGGCCGGCGTGCGGGATGCCGATGGCGTTGAGGGCGGCTACGTAGCTGCCGTCCTTCACGAGCGACGGGTCGTTCCACGGCACCAGGGCCAGCACGACGAAGATCGAGCCCAGGTAGAAGACGGCGATCCGCCAGATCACGCTGTTCGTGGCCTGCCGCACGGCGCGCTGCGGGTCCTCGGACTCGCCCGCGGCGAGGGTGACGATCTCACTGCCCATGAAGGAGAAGACGACCATCAGCACACCGGTGAGGATGGCGCCCACCCCCTCGGGGAAGAACCCGCCCGAGTCGGTGAGATGGGCGAACCCCGTGGCCGGGTTGTCCGCTCCGGGCAGGACCCCGAAGACGGCCAGCAGGCCGACGACCACGAACGCGGCGATCGCCACGACCTTGATCCCGGCGAACCAGAACTCGAACTCGCCGTACGACCCGACCGAGACCAGGTTCGTCGCGGTCAGCACGACCATCACGATCAGCGCCCACGCCCACTGCGGGACCCCCGGTACCCAGCCCTCCAGGATCTTGGCGCCGGCCGTCGCCTCGACGGCGAGCACCACGACCCAGAAGAACCAGTACAGCCAGCCGATCGAGAAGCCGGCCCAGCGGCCCAGCGCCTGGTCGGCGTAGGCGGAGAAGGAACCGGAACTGGGACGGGCCGCCGCCATCTCGCCGAGCATCCGCATCACGAAGACGACCATCAGGCCGACCAGGGCGTACGAGATCAGGATGGACGGTCCGGCCGCGGCGATGCCGGTACCGGAACCGACGAAGAGGCCCGCACCGATGACACCGCCGATGGCGATCATCGAGAGGTGGCGGTTCTTGAGGCCCGCCTGGAGTCCGCCGGAGGAGTTCGCCGGGGCCGCCCCGTCGGACCGGTCCGGTTCGCCGGCCCGGCCCGGCCTGGTCGGAGTCGTCTGCGACGTCATGGGAATGGAGTCCTTACGTGTGCCGATCACTCGAGCACGCCCCGGCCGCCGTGCGAATGCCGCGGTGGGGCGCGGTCGCTCGGCCACGAAGACCGCGGTGGGGCGCGGTCGCCCGGCTCGCGGATGCCGTGAGCAGGGCGTGGTGCATTGAAGCTCCTCGGACACCAAGAACGGAACCCTTCATTCCGATTTCTTGGCAGAAAAGTTGCCGGTGAGGCATTCCCCACACACGGCGCGCACACGAACGGCACAGGGGTGACCGGCCCCGCGCGGGGCGGTTGCCGTGCGGGTTCCGCCCGTGCGGCACCGTGTTCACCGCGCGCGTTCTACCGCATCGCGGGACGAACCGCGCCCGACGCGGGGACGTGCCGTGCCTCACACGGCGTCATGCCGCGCCGCACGAGGGTGTGTCGTACGTCACGCGGGGCCGTCGGGGTGGCCTCCGGGTCCGGCGGGCCCGGAGGCCACCCTGACATGACCCCGATGACGGCTGTCCGGCGCCGCTCGTGCCACACTCGGAACATGCGCGTGTACCTCGGCTCGGACCATGCCGGCTATGAACTCAAGAACCACCTCGTCGAGTGGCTGACGGCCCAGGGCCACGAGGCCGTCGACTGCGGCCCCCACATCTACGACGCCCAGGACGACTACCCGCCGTTCTGCCTGCGTGCCGCCGAGCGGACGGCCGCGGACCCGGACGGCCTCGGCATCGTGATCGGCGGCTCCGGCAACGGCGAGCAGATCGCCGCCAACAAGGTCAAGGGCGTGCGTGCCGCGCTCGCCTGGAGCGAGCAGACCGCCGCCCTGGGCCGCGAGCACAACAACGCCAACGTGGTCGCCATCGGCGGCCGGATGCACTCGCTGGACGAGGCCACCAAGTTCGTCGAGATCTTCCTGGCCACCCCGTACTCCGGCGAGGAGCGCCACACCCGCCGCATCGAGATGCTGACGGCGTACGAGACGACCGGCGAACTCCCGCCGATCCCCGCCCACCACCCGCAGCAGGGCTGACCGACGACCGCCCCTGTGCCGCCGGAGCCCCCGGCGGCACAGCCGTGTCCGGCCCGTCGCGCCCCTCGCCGCCGGCGACGTCATCACCGCCGTCGGCCGCACCGCCACTGTCAGCGCTACCGCCACCGTCGCCGAGGAGAGCCGCCGAAGTGCCCGAGGGACACACGATCCACCGCCTCGCGGCGGACCACCGGGACAGGTTCGCCGGGCGGCCGGTACGGGTGAGCAGCCCGCAGGGCAAGTTCTCCGACAGCGCCGCGCTGCTCGACGGCCGGACCTTCACCGGCGTCGATGCCCACGGCAAGCACCTCTTCCTCGGCTTCGGGGACATCGGCTGGGTCCACATCCACCTGGGCCTCTTCGGCAAGCTCGGCTTCGGGACCACCCCGGCCCCGCCGCCCACCGACACGGTCCGGCTGCGCCTGGTGAACGACGACCACCACGCGGATCTGCGCGGCCCCACCACCTGCGCCCTGATCACCGAACCCGAGAAGCGCGCGATACACGACCGCCTCGGCCCGGACCCGCTGCGGACCGACGAGGACGGCGAGCGGGCCTGGCGGCGGATCTCCCGCAGCCGGATCACGGTCGCCGCCCTGCTGATGGATCAGAAGGTCATCGCGGGCGTCGGCAACGTGTACCGCGCGGAGGTGCTGTTCCGTCACGGCATCGACCCCTACCGCCAGGGCAAGGACCTGCGGCGCACCGAGTGGGACGCGATCTGGGCCGACCTGGTGGCGCTGATGCGCGAGGGCGTGCGGAACAATCGGATCGACACGGTCCGTCCCGAGCACACCCCGGAGGCCATGGGCCGCCCGCCGCGCGTCGACGACCACGGCGGCGAGGTGTACGTGTACCGCAGGGCCCGGCAGTCCTGCCACATCTGTGGCGGCGATATCCGCACCGCCGATCTCGCTGCCCGCAACCTCTTCTGGTGCCCGGGCTGCCAACCGGCCTGAGAGCCTGTCGGGTGACCTCCCACGAGCTGGAGCCCCCCGGAAGGGGCCGTCCCGGAAGGGGCCGTCCCGGAACCGCCTGATCAGTACCCCGGGGCGAAACCCCCCGGGTACGGCACCCCGGTTCAGAACCCCCGGGGCAGCCACGGCGCCACGTCCGACGAGAACGCCGTCGACGCCTCCGCCAGCGCGCCCGGCCGCAGCTCCCGCACCCGTCCGGCGCGCGCCAGCGCCGTCAGGGACTCGCCACCCAGATACACCGAGCCCAACTCCCGTACCGACAGAGCGAGGTCGGCCGGGTCCTCGGTGCGCCGACAGGTCGCCGCGCCCTTCGCGTCGCCCGTCAGCCGCCAACGCCCCGCGTTCCAGGGGCAGAACGTGTCCTCGACCTCGAACACCACGTCCACCGGCGCCCGGTACGTCCGTGCCTCCAGCGCCGCCCCCAGCTCCACCAGCCGTACGTGGAGCGAGTCCCGGAGCCGGACGTGGCACCGCCGCACGTCCGACACCAGATGCAGCAGCGCGTCGTCCTCCGGCCGGTTCCGCGCCTCCACCGTCGACGTCAGGTCGATGTCGAAGACGAACCGCCACAGCGCCGCGTACGACGCCGGGTCCAGCGCGTCGAGATCGTTCACGATGACCGTGCCCCGGGGGCCCGCCATGTCCCAGTCGGGCTTGATGCGATACGTCACATAGCCGACGACCTCGCCGTCCAGCTCCGCCAGCACGCACTGCTGTGCGGAGGCCCCTTGACGTCCGCTCGGCGGATCGACCATCGGCTTGCGCTCCCAGCCGGGGCCGTGGGCGGGGGTGCCGGGACGACCGGGCACCAACTGCGCGTAGACGCTCTCGCACGCGGCCATCGCCTCGTCCGGCCGCGCGTGACGCAGCCGCACCGCGTCGGTGCCCTCCGGCACCGTCAGCCGCACCCGGTCCGTGTCGATCGTCAGGGACATCTGCCGGCTGGCCGCCCCGTATCCGAACCGGCCGTAGATCACGGGCTCCGACGCCGTCAGAACGGCGAACGGCTCACCCAGCGCCCGGACGTCGTCGAGCTGCCGGCGCATCATGGAGGTCAGCAGCCCGCGCCTGCGGTGCGTGGACGCGACGCTCACCATCGTCACCCCGGCGGCGGGCACCAGCGCGCCGCCCGGCACGGCCACCCGGAAGCTGAACGCCCCCGCCGTGGCGACCACGTCGGAACCGTCCCAGATGCCGAGCGACCGCTCGGGCTCGGTCAGCTGCTCATCCAGCTCACGCTGTTCCGGTGGCTCCGCGACTCCGCCGAACGCGAGTTCCAGGGACTCGAACCATTGGTTCCACTCGGAGGGGCGCAGTACGCGAAGCTCGGTCGTCATGATTCATACCTATCAGGGGCGCAGCACCTGGTCGACCCGATTTCGAACGCATTGTCACGGGGTCCCCCTGCACCGGAAGCCGTCGGGTGGATAGGGTCCCCGCAATGGCCCGTCGCGCAGGAGCAGAGACGTACCCGGCCCGATTGCGGAAATCGGTGCACCGGGCGCGCATCGCGCTGCGCAAAGCCGGGGTCGACTACTTCCGGGGCGACGGGGCCGACTGGATCGCGCTGGCCGGTCTGCTGCTCACCGTTCCGGCCATCACCTGCGCCACCCTGCTGAACCCCGTGTGGTTCTCACCGGCGGCGCTCGGCCTGCCGATCGTGGCGGGAGGTCTGCTGCTGCGCCCCGCGAGCCTGCTCGGGGTGTACGCGACCGCCGCCCTGGCCCTGATCGTGGAGTCGCTCGGACTCGGCCCGTACGAGGACGGTCCGGCCCGGGTGACGCCCGGCATCGTCCTGGTGGTCGCGGCCTGCGGCTTCTTCGGGCTGGTCCTCGCCCAGTTCCGGGCGAGGGTCGGGGTGCCGTGGCGACGCGGCAGCACCATGCTCTTCGACCTGCGTGAACGCATCCGGGTGCAGAGCGCCTTGCCCCGGCTGCCGCAGGGCTGGCACCGCGAGATGGCGCTCCGTCCGGCGGGCGGGCAGTCCTTCTCCGGCGACTTCGTCGTCGCGGCCCGTACGAACGGCGGCCGGACCCTGGAGGCCGTCCTCACCGACGTGTCCGGCAAGGGCATGGACGCGGGCTCGCGTGCCCTGCTGCTGTCCGGCGCCTTCGGCGGTCTCCTCGGCTCGCTGCCCCCGCACGGCTTCCTGCCCGCGGCCAACGGCTATCTGCTGCGCCAGGACTGGGAGGAGGGCTTCGCCACCTCGATCCATCTGGTCCTGGACCTCGAATCGGGCGACTACGAACTCTTCTCCGCGGGGCACCCGCCGGCCCTGCAACTCCACTCGGGCAGCGGCCAGTGGGAGGAGAAGGCCGCCGAGGGGCCGCTCCTCGGGGTGTACGACGGGGCGCAGTTCGACGCCGTGAAGGGCTCGCTGGCCCCCGGTGACGTGCTGATGCTGTTCACCGACGGCCTGGTGGAGGCGTCCGACCGTGACATCGCGGAGGGCATCGACCGGCTGACCGGCGAGGCCGACCGCCATGTCACGACCGGATTCGAGGGCGCGGCCTGGCATCTGATCGAGGCGTGCGCCAAGGACGTCAACGACGACCGGGCGCTGCTGCTGCTGTCGCGGACCGCCTGACCCCGCCGTCGACACCCGGTACCGGACGGACCCCGAGTCGTACGCGTACGGCACCCGAGCGGTCCGCGGCCCGCGCGACGGGCCCGGCGGGTCCGGGCACCGGCCCGGTACCCGCCGACGAACCGGCCGCCCGCCCCCGTCTCATGCCGGGACCGGGACCTCTTCGGTGCTGCCGTCGCCACGACCACCGCCGCTGCCCTGGTCCGGACCCCGGTCCCGGCCGCCCGGCAGGACGCGGGCCAGCCAGTGCGAGCGTCCGGCGGCCAGCGGCGACAGGACCGCGAGGACGAGCACGTAACCGGCGATGAACGGCGGGAGCCGTTCGTCCAGCCCCGCGCCCGCGGCCATCGTGGCGAGGATCAGGGCGAACTCGCCGCGGGCCGTCAGGGTGGTCGAGATGTTCGCCGCGGCCTGCGCGCCGAAGCCGTAGACCCGTGCCGAGACCATCCCGGAGAGCACGTTCATCACCACGGTCAGCACCACGGCGGCCAGCACCGGCCACAGCACTCCGGGCAGGTCGCCGGGGTTGATGGACAGTCCGAAGGCGAAGAAGAAGATCGCCCCGAAGGCGTCGCGCAGCGGATGGACCAGCTTGAGGATGCGCCCGCCGGACGTCGTGCTGCCGAGCATCAGACCCATCATGAACGCGCCGATCGCGTCCGCGACCCCGAACCATTCGGACACCCCGGCGACGAGCACGGCGGCACCGAGGAAGGAGATGACGAGCAACTCGTCGTCCGAGGTGTGGATGAGCTTGCTGACGAGCTTCGTGCCGAACCGGGCGGTGAGCGCCAGGAGCAGCAGGAAGCCGAACGCCTTGCCCCCGTCGAGAAGCGCGGCGGCGAGGCTGTCCGAGCGCGACAGGATCGGCTGGAGCGCGGCGAGGTAGAGGGCGAGGAAGATGTCGTCGACCACGATGATGCCGAGGATCGTCTTGGTCTCCGGGCTCCCCAGACGCTTCGTGTCGACGAGGATCTTGGTCACAATGGCCGACGAGGAGATGCCGATGACCCCGGCCATGACCAGGGCCTCCGAGGTGCCCCAGCCCAGCGCGAAGCCGAATCCGAGCCCGGCCCCCACGTTCAGGATCAGGTAGACGGAGCCCGCGACGACCATCTTGCGGCCGCCTGCCTTGAGGTCGTCGAGGTGGAATTCGAGGCCGAGGTAGAAGAGCAGCAGCACCAGGCCGAGTGCCGAGAGCATCTCCAGGTCGTGCGGGTCGGCGACCAGCACGATGCCCGGGGTGTGCGGGCCGAGCAGGATCCCGGCCAGGATGAACAGGGGAATGGTCGGCAGTCCGATGCGGCTGCCGACACGGGCGAGAACGGCGGCGGCGAGGAAGGCGCCGCCCATGGCGATGAGCGTGTCTGCGTGTCCGATGAGCCTGATCCTTCTTCGGGTCAAGAGAGCGTCAAGGATTCGTCAGTAATTAGTTTACCGAACAATTGACGTTGTAACTATGGCCCGGGCTCCCGATCGCCGACCTCGGGTTTGCCCCACCCCCGATCCGCCAGCAGCCGCCATGGTCCGCGCCTGCCCCTTGTCCGTACGTTCGAATCGCCGGCCGGAGAAGCGGCCGGTGAGCAACGGAAGGCGGACATCATGGCGCTGCGACGCACCAGGCAGGGCGCGCAGAAGCGGGACGAGCGGAACGCGTGGGACGCGCGGGGCGTGCGCACACGGAGCGGCGGCAGGGACTTCACCGACGGCACGGAGCCGGCGTACCGCACGGACCTCGCGGGCCCCTCGGGGTCCGCGGACGTCACCGACCGCTCGGACCGCACGAACCACGCGGACCGCACGGAGTTCGCGGACCGCACGGAGTTCGCGGTCGAGCTGCGCGGCGTCCGACGGCAGTACGGCCGGGGCAAGGCGGCCGTGCACGCCCTGCGGGGTGTCGACCTCGCCCTCCCGCGCTCCGGTTTCACCGCAGTCATGGGCCCCTCCGGCTCCGGGAAGTCGACCTTCCTGCAGTGCGCGGCCGGGCTCGACCGCCCCACCGCCGGCTCCGTCCGCCTCGGCGGCACCGAGATCACTGGGATGAAGGAGAACCGCCTCACCGAACTGCGACGCACCCGTCTCGGCTTCGTCTTCCAGGCGTTCAACCTGCTCCCGTCCCTGACGGTCGAGCAGAACGTCCTGCTGCCCCTGCGCCTGGCCGGACAGCGCACCGGTGGCGCCCGCAGCCGCCGCGCCGCGGCCGAGATGCTCGCCGCGGTGGGCCTCGGCGACAAGGGGGCCCGCCGCCCCGGCGAACTCTCGGGCGGCCAGCAGCAGCGCGTCGCCGTCGCCCGCGCCCTGATCACCCGCCCCGACGTGATCTTCGCGGACGAGCCGACCGGTGCACTCGACACCACCACCGCCGCCGAGATCCTCGGCCTGCTCCGGCACGCGGTGGACGTCCTCGGCGCCACCGTGGTCATGGTCACCCACGACCCGGCCGCCGCCGCCTGGGCCGACCGGGTCCTCTTCCTGGCCGACGGGTCGATCGTGGACAGTCTGCCGCGCGCCGACGCCGCACGGATCGCCGCCCGGCTGACCGCGCTGACCACGGCGACCGCGCCGGCCGCCCAGGGCGACGCCACCGCCCGCGCCGGAGCGGCGGCCTGATGTTCGTTCCACGCCTTCCCAACGGCCTCGCCCGCGCGGCCGTCCGCTTCAGGCCCGCGGCGTTCGTCGGCACGTTCGTCGCCCTCCTGCTGGCCGCCGCGATCGTCTCCGCCTGCGGCATCCTGCTGGAGACCGGCCTGCGCGCCTCCGTCCCCGCCGACCGCTACGCGAAGGCGCCCGTCGTGGTCGCCGCCGACCAGCGGGTCCACATGACGATCGGACGCGGCGAGAGCGAGGTCGACGTGGGCGCGCTCGTACCGGACACCGCACGACTCCCCGAGTCCCTGGTGGACAGGGCGGCCTCGGTCCCCGGCGCGGCCACCGCGATCGGCGACGTCGGCTACCCGGTACGCCGGGACGGCGCCCCCCTCACCGCCCACGGCTGGGGCTCCGCCGCCCTCACCGGCAACCGGCTGCTCACCGGCGAGGCACCCCGCACCGGCGAGGTCGTCGTCCCCGCCGGCACCGGGGCGCGCGTCGGCGACACCCTCGCCCTCGACACCCCCGCGGGCGCCGGGAGGTTCCGTGTCTCGGGCACCGCCGACGCCCCGGCCACCACCGAGAACGGCACCGGAACCGTCTGGTTCGGCGACCGCGAGGCCGTGAGGCTGTCCGGCCACCCCGGCCGGGTCGACGCCATCGCCGTGCTCGCCACCTCCGGCACCGACACCGCCACCCTCGCCGACCGGGTACGCGCGAGCGTCGGCCGCACCGCCGGGGCACGGGTCCACACCGGCGACGACCGCGGAGGCGTCGAGGACCTGGGCCTCGCGAACGCCGAGGAACTCCTCATCGCGCTCGGCGGCTCCTTCGGCGGCGTCGCCACCACGGTCGCCGTCTTCACCGCCGCCGGCACGGTCGCCCTCTCCGTCGGCCAGCGCAGGCGCGAATTCGCCATGCTGCGTGCCATCGGGGCCACCCCCGGCCAGCTGCGCCGCGCCATCGCCTGCGAGTCGCTGCTCATCGCGCCGCTCGCCGGAGCGCTCGGCTGCCTGCCCGGAACCGTCCTGGCCCACTGGTGGTTCGGGCAGCTCCGGGACAAGGGAGCCGTCCCCGAGGCGGTCGTCCTGCACGTGTCCTGGCTGCCGCTGTCCATCGCCACGGCCACCACCATGCTCACCGCGCTCGCCGCCGGTTACTTCGCCGCCCGCCGCCCGTCCCGGACCGAACCCGGGCTCGCCCTCGCGCAGTCCGCGGTCGAACAGCCGCCGTACGGCTGGATCCGGACCCCGCTCGGCATCGCCGCGCTCGTCGGCGGCATCGCCCTCGCCGGTGTCGCGGGGGCCGGCAGCGGCGAGGACGCGGCGAACGCCGCCCTCGGCGTCGCCATGCTCTTCATGCTCGCCGTCGGCCTGCTCGGCCCGCTGATCGCCCGGTCCTGCGCCGCCGTCATCGGCCTCCCACTGCGGGGCGCCGGCGCCTCCGGCTCGCTGGCCGCCGCCAACTCCCGTACGAACTCCCGGCGGCTGGCCTCCGCGATCACCCCGATCGTGCTCGCCATGGCCTTCTCCTCCACGCTCGTGTTCATGCACACCAGCGAGGAGCGGGTGATCGCGCACCAGCAGCGCGACGCGGTCATCGCCGACCACGTCGTCACCGCCCCCGGGGGACTCGCCTCCGACGCCACCGGACGCGCCGCCGCCACCCCCGGGGTCTCCACCGCCGTCGGCCTGCTCCGCACCTCCGTCCTGGTGACCGTCGGCTCGGGCGACGAGCGCATGATGCGCAACGCCCCCGCACAGGGCGTCATCGGCAACGGCGACGCACTGACCGAGGTCCAGGACCTCGACGTCCGGACCGGCTCGCTCGACGGCCTGCGCCCCGGCACCGTGGCCATCGACACCACCCTCGCCGACTCCGCGGGCCGGACGACGGGCGACCGCCTCGAACTGCGCCTCCCGGACGGCACCCGGGCGTCCCCGGAGATCGTCGCCGTCTACGGCCGCGGCCTGGGCACCGGCCTCGTCACACTCCCCGCCGCCGACCTCGAAACCCGCGTCACCGCGCCGTACGCCTCCGAGCTGCTGGTGAGGGCCACCCCCGCGGCAGCGCGGAAGCTCGCCGCGCTCGGCACCGTCACCGACGCCTCCGGCTACGCCGCCGCGCGGGACCGCGACCGCGAGTTCAACGCCTGGGCCAACACCGTCATGGCCGCGGTCCTCGGCGGATTCGCCGCCGTCGCCGCCGTCAACACCCTGGTGATGACCGTGCTCGACCGCCGCCGCGAACTGACCCTGCTCCGCCTCGTCGGCTCCACCCGCCGCCAGATCATGGGCATGATCCGCTGGGAGGCGCTGCTCGTCACCGTGGCCGGGGCCGGGCTCGGCACCGCCATCGCACTGGCCACGCTGAATCCGATGATGAAGGGGCTGACCGGTGAACCCCCGTACATCCCACCGGTGTTGTACGGGACCTTCGTCGCCGTGACCCTCGGGCTCGGGCTCGCCGCCGCGACGATCCCGGCCCGGGCGGCCCTGCGCGGGGCGGCCGCCCGTCCCTAGGGGCTGTCCTCGGGCTCTGTCCTAGAGTCGGGTCATGACCACGCCACGCAGAAACCTGGACCTGGCCGAAGTCGAGGCGATCGCCCGCGCCGCCCATCGCACGCAGACGGACAAGGCCGGACGCCCGTACGCGGAACACCTCCACGCCGTCGCCGAGGGGGTCCGGGCCAGGGGCGGAACCGACGAACAGATCGCCGCCGCCTGGCTGCACGACGCCGTCGAGGACGAGGTCCTGTCGGAGGAATGGCTGGCCGGGGCCGCACTTCCGCAGCAGGTCAAGGACATGGTCCTCGCCGTCACCAAGCGCGACGGCGAGGACCTCGGCGCGTACGCCCGGCGCATTCTCGACACCCCGGGCGCCCTGCTGATCAAGGAGTCCGACCTGGCGCACAACGCGGATCCGGCCCGCCTCGCCGTACTGGAACCGGCGACCCGTACCCGGCTGACCGAGAAGTATGCACACGTCCGGCGACTGCTCGGCCTCACCTCGGGCGAATCGCCCACCATCCAATGAATTCAAGCCAACATGGCGAGGACTGATCCCGGAGAAGGGGCCGATCCCGCGAGCGACCGACCCCGGCACAGAACCGATCGCTGACGGTGAACCGGTCCGGGGCAAGGCGTCCGCCCCGGGACCGGTCCGTACCGCATCAGCGTCCGGCGCCGCCCCGCCGGAACGCCCACTCCATCTCCGGCTCGGTCACCGGGCGCAGCAGCCGCCGCACCGGAGGCGTGCACATCAGCGTCACCGCACCGGCCGCCGCCACGGAGACGAGCACGAGCCCGGCGGGCGACGACAGCCAGTCGTAGGCGTCGAACAGCCCGGCGTATCCCGCGCCCTTGACCAGGAAACCGTGCAGCAGATAGCCGCAGATGGTCCCGGCGCCCAGCACCGTGAACCATGTGCGGCGGCGCGGCACCAGGGACAGGAAGGCGACGGTGAGCAGCAGCGCACAGCCGAACATGAGCAGGGTCATCACGGCGCCCGACCACCACGGAGCGCCCATCTCCTGCGCGCTGTTGCTGCGGTAGAACCAGCCCAGCTGCATCCGCGGCGCCGCCCAGTACGCGAACACCGCGGCCGCGGCGAACACGGCCGGGGCGAGCATCCGCACTTCGCGCCGGCGCACCAGGTCGAAGTGCTCGGGCCTCAGCCGGAGACCGAGCACGAAGAACGGCAGGAACTGGAGCACGCGTTGGAGGTCGAGATCGTCGCCGATGGTCGGTGAGAAGGAGGCGAGCACAGCGACGACGAGCGCCACCGGAAGCGGATGGCGCAGCGCCTGCCACAGCGGTGTGGTGAGGCGCCAGACGAACAGGGCGACCAGGAACCAGGTGAGGTACCAGGGGTCGACCAGGCTGATCGGATGATCGGGAGTGTCGTCCGCGTATCGCTTGAACAGTGAATACGCCGTCTCGAACACCACATACGGCACGGCGACTCCGGTGACCAGACGCTTCACCTTGGCGGCCGACATGTCGAACGAGCGGGAGAAATATCCGGAGACGACGATGAACGCCGGCATGTGAAAGGTGTACGCGACCATGTACAGCGCGCGGGCGGTCCGGCTTCCCTCCATCACCGGTTCCCACGCGTGTGCCATCGCCACGAGCACGATGGCGAGGTATTTGACGTTGTCGAAGTAGGGATCCCGCTTCTTCGTCGGAGCCGCCGCCGGATTCCCGCGCGAGGCCGTCGCGGGATCGGCCGTCGACGTACCGGCCGCTGTCGCAGAGGAAATCGGCCCTTGGTGTCTGGGCTCCGACTCCCGGGTCGCCGATGGGAGCGGGGCCCTCTGAAATACGTTCGGAGCTTGGAACATCCAAAGCACCATAGACGCCCCGATCGCAATTCGTAAAACCGCCTGCTGGAATTACATGTCCGCGTCCATTCACTGGCGAAACCGCGGAGTACTGTCTGATATGCCCGCATTTATCCCCCTTGAACGGGGCATATCGAAGACTCTTTGGCGGGGGGAATTTCGCGGTGCGCGAATCTGAGAATTGCATGTGAATGAAGTGTGCGGATGCGGAAACCGTTATGTTCATGCGCTGTTGTGATTTCCCGACTCGTGGGTGATTCGTCACACAGGCGATTCGGTACGCAGACGATTCGGCGCACAGGTGATTCACAGGGGTGCGGGCTCGTGGCCGGATCGCCGTGGTGCGGGGCCCGTGCAGTTGTGCACCAGGGCGTCGTCAAAGGCGGTCCCGTAATCCCTGACGGGCGCACGACGACAGCTGCGACACCTCGTCGCGTTGTCGGAACGTCCGGATGTGTCCAGTATGCGGACGTCCCTCCGTCGTGCGATGCCATCGCATCCGACGCCGTGCGCTGATCCACCAGGGGCCGCGGGGCAGCCCTTGAGGGGCGCACGTGAGGGCGCGCGGGGCGCAAGGATGGCGTGATCCTGTCAGTGCGATCCGTCACTCGGCGGCGGCCGGAGGGGAGTTGATGGCACGATGGACGGATCGGAGGGGTGCTCGGCCGCACGCCTCCGGGCCGGCAAGGCGGACCGACCGAGGGTGTGATCAGTTGTGGCCATTTCGCTGTCTGTGGTGCTGATGTTGGCGATCATCCTGGTGGTCATGATCCGAGGCGGATCCATCAAGGCCGGCCCCGCGGTCGTCGCCGCCCTCTTCGGCTTCTTCCTCGCCTCGACCGGCTTGGCGCCGACGATCCAGCGCTTCATGGACTCGATAGCGCACACCATCAACCAGATCAGCTTCTGACCCCGCCCCGGCCGGCGTCCCGGCCCCGAGGGCAACCGCGGGCGCGGACGGTCCGACGCAAAGGGCCCGGCCCGACGAGATCTCGTCGGGCCGGGCCCTGGCGTGGAGCGGGCGACGGGAATCGAACCCGCGTAGCTAGTTTGGAAGACTAGGGCTCTACCATTGAGCTACGCCCGCATACGTCGCACCGCTGGTCCGGCGACCGGCGGCACGAGAAGCATCGTAGCGGGTCGTGGGTGCTGCCCGCACACCTGATGGCCGCTCCTCCGGTCGTCGCGTCCGGAACGCGACCCGCGCGAGCCGCCCGTTGCGAGCCGCCCGCGCAAAGCGGCCGATGCATCGCCTGTCTGCATGTACCCTACGTGTCGCACCGACGGGGTGTGGCGCAGCTTGGTAGCGCGTCCGCTTTGGGAGCGGAAGGTCGTCGGTTCGAATCCGGCCACCCCGACCACCGGCACGTACACGGACCACCCGGCACGATCACGGAACCACCGGCAGGACCGGCCGGGATCGCCCCGGCGGGATCGCGGAAGCACCGGCGAGAGCGCATTGTGGGAGTCCGTCTCCTTGCCGTTACTATGCAAAATGCGTGCCCGTGTGTCTGATGTACCGGGCTCGGTCCGCGAAGCCGCCTCCCGTGCGGCGGAGCAGAACCCCAAGAAGTCAGCCACAAGGAGACCGAACCGTGAAGAGCGCCGTGGAGACCCTGAACCCGACCCGGGTTCGGCTCACTGTCGAGGTGCCCTTCGAGGAGCTCAAGGACAGCCTCGACGCGGCGTACAAGAAGATCAACCAGCAGGTCACGGTGAAGGGCTTCCGCAAGGGCAAGATCCCCGCGCGGGTCATCGACCAGCGGTTCGGCCGCGGCGCGGTGCTGGAGGAGGCCGTCAACGACGCGCTCCCGAAGTTCTACACCGAGGCCGTCAACGAGGGTGAGCTCAACGTCCTCGGCCAGCCCGAGGTCGACATCACCGAGCTGAAGGACGGCGAGCTGCTGGCCTTCACCGCCGAGGTTGACGTACGCCCCGAGATCGAGATCCCGGACTACTCCGGCATCGAGGTCACCGTCGACGCCGTCACGGTCGGCGACGAGGACGTCGAGAAGGCCGTGGAGCAGCTCCGCGAGCGCTTCGCCTCCACCAGCCCGGTCGAGCGCGCCGCCGCCGAGGGCGACGTCGTGACGGTCGACCTGCAGGCGAAGGTCGACGGCGAGGTCCTGGAGGACGGCATCGCCGAGGGTGTTTCGTACACCATCGGTTCCGGTGAGCTCCTCGACGGCATCGACGCCGCCGTCACCGGCCTGGAGGCGGGTGGCGAGGCCACCTTCACCTCCGAGCTGAAGGGTGGCTCGGCCGCCGGCAAGGAGGCCGAGGTCACCGTCAAGGTCACCGCCGTCGCGGCCCGTGAGCTTCCCGAGCTGGACGACGAGTTCGCCCAGATGGCGAGCGAGTTCGACACCCTCGACGAGCTGAAGGCGGACAGCCGCAAGCGCCTTGAGGAGAGCCGCCAGTACGAGCAGGCCACCCAGGCCCAGGAGCGCGTCCTGGACGCCCTGCTGGAGCTGGCCGAGGTCCCGATCCCGGAGAAGCTCCTCGCGGACGAGGTCCAGACCCGTCGGCACAACCTGGAGCACCACCAGCTCGGTCAGATGGGCCTGACCCTCGACAAGTACCTGGAGATCCAGGGCAAGACGGTCGAGGAGTTCGAGACCGAGACCTCCGAGCAGGCGGTCAAGGGCATCAAGACCCAGTTCCTCCTGGACGAGATCGTCAACAAGGAGAAGCTGAACGTCGACCAGGAGGAGCTCACCGAGCACCTCATGCGCCGTGCCGCCTCCTCCGGCATGAGCCCCGACCAGTTCGCCAAGGCGGTCGTCGAGGGCGGCCAGGTGCCGATGCTCGTCGGCGAGGTCGCCCGCGGCAAGGCGCTGGCCGTGGTCGTCGAGGCCGCCAAGGTCGTCGACACCAACGGCGAGACCGTCGACCTGGAGGACGAGGAGGAGGCCATCGAGACGGTCGAGGCCGCCGACGGCTCCGCCGAGGCCGTCGCCGAGGCAGCCACCGACGCCGCCGAGAAGGCGGAGGAGAAGACCGAGGCCGCCGCGGAGAAGAACGAGGCCTGAGCCTCGCACGATCCGTACGACGGGCTCCGGACGCTGTGCGTCCGGAGCCCGTCGACTTGGACCGGCGGACCACCGGTCGAGGCCGCCGGCGGCAGGCGCGCGATGGCCCACAACCCTTGTGCGGACTGCGGAGCTTGCGCTCCCAGCGAACAGTTGCGGAAGCGGGATGGCGTTGTCCCACCTGCGCGTTAGGGTCCATGAATAGGAAGGGCAGGGGAGTCCCCGCCCACCCGGTACGAAGACGCTGAGACGGCCGGAGCCGTCAGAGACGAGCAGGTGGACACGTGACGAATCTGATGCCTTACGCCGCCGGAGAGCCGTCCCTCGGTGGAGGACTCGGCGACCAGGTCTACAGCCGGCTGCTCGGCGAACGCATCATCTTCCTCGGCCAGCAGGTCGACGACGAGATCGCCAACAAGATCACCGCGCAGCTGCTTCTTCTCGCCGCCGAGCCGGACAAGGACATCTACCTCTACATCAACAGCCCCGGCGGCTCGGTGACGGCCGGCATGGCGGTCTACGACACCATGCAGTACATCCCGAACGACGTGGTCACCATCGGCATGGGCATGGCGGCCTCGATGGGCCAGTTCCTGCTGACCGGCGGTACCGCGGGCAAGCGCTTCGCGCTCCCGAACACCGACATCCTCATGCACCAGGGTTCGGCCGGCATCGGCGGTACGGCCTCCGACATCAAGATCCAGGCCCAGTACCTGCTGCGTACCAAGCAGCGGATGGCGGAGATCACCGCCCGACACTCCGGCCAGACGGTCGAGACGATCATCCGCGACGGCGACCGCGACCGCTGGTACACCGCGGAGGAGGCCAAGGAGTACGGCCTCATCGACGAGATCATCTCGTTCGCATCGGGCGTTCCGGGCGGCGGCGGCACCGGCGCCTGATCCGGCACCCACCGGATCGGCTCCGCGCCGCGCGCACCTCTCGTACGCCGAGACACCCAGCCACAGAACGCCACCAGGATGGTGAACACCCACATGAACAACTTCCCCGGCGCCTCCGCGAGCGGCCTCTACACCGGCCCGCAGGTGGACAACCGCTACATCGTCCCGCGCTTCGTGGAGCGCACCTCGCAGGGCGTGCGCGAGTACGACCCGTACGCGAAGCTCTTCGAGGAGCGCGTGATCTTCCTCGGCGTGCAGATCGACGACGCCTCGGCCAACGACGTCATGGCCCAGCTGCTGTGCCTGGAGTCGATGGACCCGGACCGTGACATCTCCGTCTACATCAACAGCCCCGGCGGCTCGTTCACCGCGCTCACCGCGATCTACGACACGATGCAGTTCGTGAAGCCGGACATCCAGACCGTCTGCATGGGCCAGGCCGCCTCGGCCGCGGCCGTCCTGCTCGCCGCGGGCACGCCCGGCAAGCGGATGGCCCTGCCCAACGCGCGGGTGCTGATCCACCAGCCTTCCTCGCAGACCGGCCGTGAGCAGCTCTCCGACCTGGAGATCGCGGCCAACGAGATCCTGCGGATGCGCACCCAGCTGGAGGAGCTGCTGGCCAAGCACTCCACCACGCCGCTGGAGAAGATCCGCGACGACATCGAGCGCGACAAGATCCTGACCGCCGAGGACGCCCTCGCCTACGGTCTGATCGACCAGATCGTCTCGACCCGCAAGAGCACGGCCGGAGCGGCCGCCTGACGTCGGCCTTCAGCCCTTGGCGCGGCGGATTCGGGCGGTTTGAGGACGCTTGGACCGCGCGAACCGCGTGAACCGCGCCAAGGGGGGCCCGAACGGGGGGCAAGGCAAGGTACCGTCGGATAGAGGCACCAGGAGCCGCTGAACCAAGCTGCTCCCAGGCGAAGGGGAAGCACCTCGTGGCACGCATCGGTGATGGCGGCGATCTGCTCAAGTGCTCGTTCTGCGGAAAGAGCCAGAAGCAGGTGAAGAAGCTCATCGCGGGACCCGGTGTGTACATCTGCGACGAGTGCATCGATCTCTGCAACGAGATCATCGAGGAGGAGCTCGCGGAGACCTCCGAGGTGCGGTGGGAGGAACTCCCCAAGCCGCGCGAGATCTACGAGTTCCTCGAGGGGTACGTCGTCGGGCAGGAGCCCGCGAAGAAGGCCCTCTCGGTCGCTGTGTACAACCACTACAAGCGGGTCCAGGCGGGCGAGAACGGCGGCGCGCAGGGCCGTGACGACGCCATCGAGCTGGCCAAGTCCAACATCCTTCTGCTGGGCCCCACGGGCTCCGGGAAGACGCTGCTCGCGCAGACCCTGGCCCGCATGCTCAACGTCCCGTTCGCCATCGCCGACGCGACGGCGCTGACGGAGGCCGGCTACGTCGGCGAGGACGTCGAGAACATCCTGCTCAAGCTGATCCAGGCGGCGGACTACGACGTCAAGAAGGCCGAGACCGGGATCATCTACATCGACGAGATCGACAAGGTCGCCCGCAAGAGCGAGAACCCGTCGATCACCCGTGACGTCTCCGGTGAGGGCGTCCAGCAGGCCCTGCTGAAGATCCTGGAGGGCACCACCGCCTCCGTCCCGCCGCAGGGCGGCCGGAAGCACCCGCACCAGGAGTTCATCCAGATCGACACGACGAACGTGCTGTTCATCGTGGGCGGTGCCTTCTCCGGGCTGGAGAGGATCATCGAGTCGCGCGCCGGCGCCAAGGGCATCGGCTTCGGTGCGACGATCCGCTCCAAGCGCGAGATCGAGGCGAGCGACCAGTTCCAGGAGGTCATGCCGGAGGATCTGGTGAAGTTCGGGATGATCCCGGAGTTCATCGGCCGTCTCCCCGTCCTCACCTCGGTCCACAACCTGGACCGCGAGGCGCTGCTCAAGATCCTGGTCGAGCCGCGTAACGCCCTGGTGAAGCAGTACCAACGTCTCTTCGAACTCGACGGTGTGGAGCTGGACTTCGACCGCCCGGCCCTGGAGGCCATCGCCGACCAGGCGATCCTGCGCGGCACGGGCGCGCGTGGCCTGCGGGCCATCATGGAGGAGGTCCTCCAGTCCGTGATGTACGAGGTGCCGTCCCGCAAGGACGTCGCCCGCGTCGTCGTCACCGCGGACGTCGTCCGCGACAACGTGAACCCGACGCTGGTCCCGCGCGAGCCGCGCACGATCGGCAAGAACGACGGCGGCCGCCACGAGAAGTCCGCGTAGCGGCCCGCATACCCGAGGGGCGCCCGGCAGGTCCGTCTGCAGGGCGCCCCTCGTGGTGTTTGGTGCGGTCAGAGCTTGGTGCGGGACGTGTTGTAGAGCTTGGCGGTCAGGGCCGCCAGCGAGTCCTGGGGCATGCCCTTGCCGGCCATGGCGAGCTTCAGGTCGATGCCGACGACGGTGCCGACCGTGCTGTAGTCGGCCCAGACGCAGATCGGGACCGTGAACTCCTTGGGGCCGTTCTGGGGAGTGCCGTCGCCCTTCTTGTTGGTCACCTTCATGTCCTGGCACTTCATCAGCGCGCCCTCGAAGCCGGCCGGGGTGACCGCTCTGGGGCTGCCGTCGAGCGTGGCCTCCATGTCCTTGTCGTCCTTCTTGTACAGCGACTGGGCGTCGCCGAAGGCGCTGTTGATGACCTTCGCGGGGTCGGTGACCTCACCCCAGATGCCCGAGAAGGTCAGGGACTTCATGTTCGTCAGGTCGGTCTCGGAACCGGACTGGTACGAAGTGCCGACCCCCTGGGGGTTCTTGATGCCCAGACCGTCGGCCTTGGTCTTGGCCTCGCCGGTCAGCGGGCCCTCGGACTGTCCCGACTGGGACGGGGCCTTCTTGTAGTCGTCCACCGACTCCGCCGGTGTGATCTTGTACCCCTTGGTGGAGTCCGCGACATCGCTGTTGCTCGCGCCGCCGCTGCCCGACAGCGCGAAGTACACCCCGCCGCCGATGACCGCGAGTGCCAGCACGATGCCACCGACGACCAGACCCGTCTTCTTCTTCGGCTGGGGCGGCGGTACCGGCATCTGGCCCCCGTACGGGGCCTGGCCGTACGGGGGAGTGGGCGGCTGCTGGCCGTAGGGGCCGGGCTGCTGGGGCTGCGGGTGGCCGTAGCCCGGCTGGGGCTGCTGCGGGGGGACGCCCTGCGGGCCCGGGGCCTGCTGCGGGTAGCCGTAACCGGGCTGGCCCTGCGGGGGCTGCCCGTACGGACCCGGCTGCTGGCCGTACGGTCCGGGCTGGCCCTGCGGCGGCTGGGCCCCGTAGGGGTTGGGCTGACCCTGCGGAGGCTGCTGGCCGTACGGTCCGGGCTGGTTGTGGCTCATGTGCGGTGTCCCCTGTTCGGAAGTGCTCACCGGAGGTTTGTGACTGCTTATGTGTTCCGAACATCCTGACGGAAAGGGCGCTCGTATGGGCGATCGGGTGGTACACCGTTACCGAACAAACCGGTTTCGGCGCACGACTGTGACAGCCGTAAACTGTCCCCCGTGACCGAGAACACTCAGCAGACGCCAGCCAGCAACCCCGAACTGCCGACCCAGTACGCACCGGCCGAGGTAGAGGGGAAGCTGTACGAGCGCTGGGTAGAACGGGGTTACTTCGAGGCGGACGCGAAGAGCGACAAGCCGCCGTACGCGGTCGTCATCCCGCCGCCGAACGTCACGGGCAGCCTCCACCTGGGCCACGCCTTCGAGCACACGCTCATCGACGCCCTCACGCGCCGCAAGCGCATGCAGGGCCACGAGACCCTGTGGCAGCCGGGCATGGACCACGCCGGCATCGCCACCCAGAACGTCGTCGAGCGCGAGCTGGGCAAGGAGGGCAAGTCCCGCCACGACCTCGGCCGCGAGGCCTTCGTCGAGCGCGTCTGGAAGTGGAAGAACGAGTCCGGCGGACAGATCTCCGGCCAGATGCGCCGTCTGGGTGACGGCGTCGCCTGGTCCCGCGAGCGCTTCACCATGGACGAGGGTCTGTCCCAGGCCGTCCAGACCATCTTCAAGCGGCTCTACGACGACGAGCTGATCTACCGCGCCGAGCGCATCATCAACTGGTGCCCCCGCTGTCTGACCGCCATCTCCGACATCGAGGTCGAGTACCAGGACGACGACGGCGAGCTCGTCTCCATGAAGTACGGCGACGGCGAGGACGCCATCGTCGTCGCCACCACCCGCGCCGAGACCATGCTCGGTGACACGGCCGTCGCCGTCCACCCCGAGGACGAACGCTACCGGCACCTGATCGGCAAGCTCATCAAGCTGCCGCTGACCGACCGTTCCATCCCGGTCGTCGCGGACGAGCACGTCGACCCCGAGTTCGGCACCGGCGCCGTCAAGGTCACCCCGGCCCACGACCCGAACGACTTCGAGATCGGTCAGCGCCACGACCTGCCGTCCATCTCCGTGATGGACGAGCACGCCATCATCACCATCCCCGGCCCCTTCCAGGGCCTGGACCGTCTGGAGGCCCGCTCGGCGATCGTCGGCGCCCTGCGCGCCGAGGGCCGGATCGTCGCCGAGAAGCGGCCGTACGTCCACTCCGTCGGCCACTGCTCGCGCTGCAAGACCACCATCGAGCCCCGCCTGTCCATGCAGTGGTGGGTCAAGGTCGGCCCGCTCGCCAAGGCCGCCGGCGACGCGGTCCGCGACGGCAAGGTCGCGATCCATCCGCAGGAGATGGAGAAGCGGTACTTCGACTGGGTCGACAACCTCCACGACTGGTGCATCTCGCGGCAGTTGTGGTGGGGTCACCGCATCCCCGTCTGGTACGGCCCGAACGGCGAGGTCGTCTGCGTCGGACCGGACGACGAGATCCCCACGGGTGAGGGCTGGACGCAGGACAGCGATGTCCTGGACACCTGGTTCTCCTCCGGCCTCTGGCCGTTCTCCACGCTCGGCTGGCCGGAGAAGACCGACAGCCTCGCGAAGTTCTACCCGAACTCCGTCCTGGTCACCGGCTACGACATCCTCTTCTTCTGGGTCGCCCGGATGATGATGTTCGGCCTGTACGTCAACGACGGCGTCCCGCCCTTCCGCACCGTCGTCCTGCACGGCATGGTCCGCGACGAGTTCGGCAAGAAGATGTCGAAGTCCTTCGGTAACGCGGTCAACCCGCTGGACTGGATGGACAAGTACGGCTCCGACGCGCTGCGCTTCACCCTGGCGCGCGGTGCCAACCCCGGCGTCGACGTCCCGATCGGCGAGGACTGGGTCCAGGGTTCGCGCAACTTCGCCAACAAGATCTGGAACGCCACGCGCTTCGCGCTGATGAACGGCGCCACGGTCGAGGGCGAACTGCCGCCCGTCGAGCAGCTGTCGGTGACCGACCGCTGGATCCTGTCGCGCCTCGACAAGACCGTCGCCGAGGTCGACGCGTACTACGAGGACTTCCAGTTCGCCAAGCTCAGCGAGGCGCTCTACCACTTCGCGTGGGACGAGGTCTTCGACTGGTACGTCGAGCTGTCCAAGACCACGTTCTTCGCGGGCGGCGAGCAGGCGAAGGTCTCCGGCCGGGTCCTCGGTGAGGTCCTCGACGTGATGCTGCGCCTGCTGCACCCGGTCGTCCCGTTCGTCACCGAGACGCTGTGGACCACGCTCACCGGCAAGGAATCCGTGGTCGTCGCCGACTGGCCGAAGGACCGCGGCTTCCGCGACGAAGCGGCCGAGCGGGAGATCGCGCTCGTCCAGCAGGTCGTCACCGAGGTCCGTCGATTCCGCTCCGACCAGGGCCTCCAGCCCGGTCAGAAGGTCCCGGCCGAACTCACCCTCGACGGTACGGCGCTCGCTCCGCACGAGGCGGCCATCCGCCAGCTGCTGCGCCTCCAGCCCGCCGGTGACGGTTTCCACGCCACCGCGTCGCTGCCTGTTGCCGGCGCCACGGTCGCCCTCGACCTGTCGGGCACCATCGACGTCGAGGCCGAGCGCAAGCGCCTGACGAAGGACCTGGGCGCCGCCGAGAAGGAGAAGGCCCAGGCCAACGGCAAGCTGGCCAACGAGGCGTTCCTCGCCAAGGCCCCGGACAACGTGGTCGACAAGATCCGCGGCCGTCTCGCCAAGGCCGAGGCGGACATCGAGCGGATCACCGCCCAGCTGGCGAACCTGCCGCAGGGCTGAGCGGAGTCCTGGCGAAGCCCCCGTACCCCCGCCGAGCCGCGGGAGGGCGGGGGCTTCGCCGTTCCCCGCGTACGAGGGGAACGCGGGAGCCCGTCGGCGGCCGTCGGACGTCGAACGGCCGGGGCTCCGGAGGCCGGGCCCGTGCCCGGGACCGCACGGCCGGGGCTCCGGCGCGTCACCGGGCCCAGCGACCGGAGCCGTCACCGTCCCGCCGCCGGGCGCCGCGCGTGTCGCGGTCGCCGATCCGTAGACTGGCCCTGTGAGTGAGCCCCGCCCTTCCGACCGGCACGACGCCTCCGATTCCGACGACGCCTTCGCGGACATCGTCGACGAAGCGACCCAGCGCGACCCCGACCTGGCGGTGATCGAGGCCGGGAGCCGTACGCTGCGCACCCGCTCGGGCCCGCCGCAGGGCCAGGCCGTGCCCGCCCGCCCCGCCGACCCCGAGGTGGACAGGGCGCTGCGCGAGGTGGAGCAGGAGCTCGCCGGGCGCTGGGGCGAGACGAAGCTGGAGCCCTCCGTCACGCGCATCGCCGCGCTGATGGACGTGCTCGGCGAGCCGCAGCGCGCCTACCCCTCGATCCACATCACCGGAACCAACGGCAAGACGAGCACGGCCCGCATGATCGAGGCTCTGCTCGGCGCCTTCGACCTGCGCACCGGCCGCTACACCTCGCCGCACGTCCAGTCGATCACCGAGCGGATCAGCCTGGACGGCGCCCCGATGGACCCGGAGCGGTTCGTCGAGACGTACCGGGACATCCAGCCGTACGTGGAGCTGGTCGACAGCCGGCAGCCCTACCGGCTCTCCTTCTTCGAGGTGCTGACGGGCATGGCGTACGCGGCGTTCGCCGACGCGCCGGTCGACGTCGCCGTCGTCGAGGTCGGCATGGGCGGCAGCTGGGACGCGACGAACGTCATCGACGCCCCGGTCGCCGTGATCACCCCCATCTCGCTGGACCACACCGACCGGCTGGGCGCCACGCCCGCCGAGATCGCCGGTGAGAAGGCCGGGATCATCAAGCAGGACGCGACGGTCGTCCTCGCACAGCAGCCGGTCGACGCGGCGCAGGTCATGCTGAAGAAGGCCGTCGAGGTGGACGCCACGGTCGCCCGCGAGGGCATGGAGTTCGGCGTGGTCTCCCGGGAAGTCGCCGTCGGCGGCCAGCTGCTGACACTGCGCGGGCTCGGCGGCGAGTACGAGGAGGTCTTCCTCCCGCTGTACGGCGCCCACCAGGCGCACAACGCGGTGGTGGCGCTCTGCGCCGTGGAGGCGTTCTTCGGGGTCGGCGCCGAGCGGCCCGGCCCGCTCGACCCCGACACGGTCCGCGCGGCGTTCGCCTCGGTGATCTCGCCCGGTCGCCTGGAAGTGGTCCGCTCCAGCCCGACCGTCGTCCTGGACGCCGCCCACAACCCGGCGGGTGCCCGCGCCACCGCCGACGGGATCACCGAGTCGTTCGGCTTCTCCCGGCTCATCGGGGTCGTCGGCGTCAGCGAGGACAAGGACGTCAAGGGCCTTCTCGAAGCCTTCGAACCGATCTTCGCCGAGATCGTCGTCACCCAGAACTCCACCCCCCGCGCGATGGACGCCGACGCCCTGGCCGCCGTCGCCGTCGAGGTCTTCGGTGACGAACGCGTCCAGGTCGAACCCCGTCTCGACGACGCGTTGGAGGCGGCGATCACCCTCGCCGAGGAGGAGGCCGAATACTCGGGCGCGGGCGTGCTCGTGACGGGTTCCGTGATCACGGTCGGCGAGGCCCGGCTGCTTCTGGGAAGGCGCTGACCGTGCGAATGCTCTGCGCGTCGACGCTGATCGGTGAATTCTTCGTGATCGGATTCGCCGGCCTCGTCGCGATGAAATCGGACGACCTCACGACCTCCATGGTCTGGACGGTCTGCGGCATCGGCATGGTGCTCTCCGTGCTGCTCTGCGGGATGCTCGGCCGTCCCGGTGGCACACAGCTCGGCTGGGCCCTCCAGATCGCCCTGGTGGCCAGTGGATTCTTCGTCCCGATGATGTTCGTTCTCGGCGTGGTCTTCGGCGGCCTGTGGTGGGCCTCCGTCCATTACGGCCGGAAGATCGACGAGGCCAAGGCCCGCTGGGCGGCCGCGGAGGAGTCGGCAGAGGCACCCGCCGGTGGCTGATCCGTCATCCTTTGGCCAAACCCGGTCGCGGACCCGTCCCCACAGCCCTGTAGCCTCGCCCTCACCGCACTCGCATGCCCGCAAGGAGCCGCACACCATGACCCAGCGCACCCTCGTTCTGCTCAAGCCCGACGCCGTCCGGCGCGGACTGGTCGGCGAGATCGTCGGGCGGATCGAGCGCAAGGCCGACTGGCGGATCACCGCGCTGGAGCTGCGCACCCTTGACCGCGCCACCCTGGAGCAGCACTACGCCGAGCACGTGGGCCGCCCGTTCTACGAGCCGCTCGTCGAGTTCATGCTGTCCGGTCCGGTCGTGGCGCTGGTCGCCGAGGGCGAGCGGGTCATCGAGGGCGTCCGTACACTGGCCGGGCCCACCGACCCGATCGCCGCCGCGCCCGGTTCCATCCGCGGCGACTTCGGCACGATCGTCCGGGAGAACCTCATCCACGCGTCGGACTCGGAGGAGTCCGCGGAGCGGGAACTGAAGCTTTTCTTTCCCGGACTTTCCTGACCTCGAATCAGCCGAACAGCGCTCATGACCCGGGGCGACCGAATTAATTCGGTCGCCCTTCGGCATACGAGTCGGGGTCGCGGGAACGCATCACCCCGACGTAACGTCACCATGAGTGGAACGGCCACCCGTTCTGCCCACAATGGCGAAGGACCCTCGCGCGGTGTCCGTGCACACGGCACTACGATGGAATCTTCCACGCCCACAGCGCCCACCTCGCCGACCAGAACAAGCCATCATCGCTTTGCTGGGAGGCCTGACGCATCCTCATGGGGAACAAGGGGAACTCAATGTCGTTCATCGGTCGTGACATGGCTATCGACCTCGGGACTGCCAACACGCTGGTGTACGTCAGGGGGCGCGGCATCGTACTGAACGAGCCGTCCGTCGTGGCCATCAACACCAACACCGGCGGCATCCTGGCAGTCGGCTCCGAGGCCAAGAAGATGATCGGGCGCACTCCGGGCAACATCGTCGCCGTGCGCCCGCTGAAGGACGGCGTGATCGCCGACTTCGAGATCACCGAGCGGATGCTCCGCTACTTCATCCTGAAGATCCACAAGCGCCGCTACCTGGCCCGTCCGCGGGTCGTGGTCTGCGTGCCCTCCGGCATCACCGGGGTCGAGCGCCGCGCCGTCATCGAGGCGTCGACGCAGGCCGGTGCCCGGCAGGTGCACATCATCGAGGAGCCCATGGCGGCGGCCATCGGCTCCGGGCTGCCGGTCCACGAGGCCACCGGCAACATGGTCGTCGACATCGGCGGCGGCACCACCGAGGTCGCGGTCATCTCGCTCGGCGGCATCGTCACCGCCCAGTCGATCCGGGTCGCCGGCGACGAACTGGACAACGCGATCATCCAGCACATCAAGAAGGAGTACTCGCTCCTCCTCGGCGAGCGATCGGCCGAGCAGATCAAGATCACCATCGGTTCGGCGGACGACCTGAAGAAGGACGAGCACACCGAGATCCGTGGCCGCGACCTGGTCTCCGGACTGCCCAAGACCGTGGTCATCTCGGCCGCCGAGGTCCGCAAGGCCATCGAGGAGCCGGTCAACGCGATCGTCGACGCCGTGAAGACCACGCTCGACAAGTGCCCGCCGGAGCTCTCCGGCGACGTCATGGACCGCGGCATCGTCCTCACCGGCGGCGGCGCGCTGCTGCGCGGGCTGGACGAGCGGCTGCGCCGCGAGACGGGCATGCCGATCCACATCGCCGAGGACCCGCTGGACTCGGTGGCGCTCGGATCCGGCAAGTGCGTCGAGGAATTCGAGGCGCTCCAGCAGGTGCTGGACGCCCAGCCCCGCCGGTAGACGGCAGGGCACGAGCCCGCGGGCGGACGGGCGCACGCGGGTGGACAATCCGGCAGTCCGTCGTACGGACCCCTGAGTTCCGTACGGCGGATCGCTGATATACAGGCACGAACATTCCGACGAGGAAGGCACGGCCGCCGCACGTGAGGGACACACGAGAGAGCCGGCTGCTCCTGGTGCTGCTGATCGCCATCGCGTTCGCATTGATCACGGTGGACATCCGAGGCGGCGAGGGATCACCGGTGGACGGCGCCAGGCGGGCCGCCGCCGCCGTCTTCGGTCCGGTCGAGAACGGCGTCGCGGCCGCCGTCGATCCGGTGGGCAACGCCATAGGAGCGGTGCGCGACTCCGGCACCCGGCACAACCGGATCGCCGAGCTGGAGCGCCAGAACGCCGCGCTCAAGACCGCGCTCGGCAGCGACGACCGCAACCGCAACCGGGTCCGCGAGCTCGACAAGATGCTCAAGAAGTCGGCCACCGGGCAGTACGGCATCAAGGCCGCCGAGGTCATCGCCATAGGAGCCGCCCAGGGCTTCTCCTGGACGGTCACCATCGACGCGGGCTCCCGCGACGGCATTCGGCGCGACATGACCGTCATCAACGGCGACGGGCTCGTCGGCCGGGTCACCACCGTAGGCCCAGAGACCGCCACGGTGCTCCTCGCCAACGACCCCGACTTCACCGTCGGCACCCGCATGGAGAAGACCGACGAACTGGGCTTCGCCACCGGCCAGGGCTCCCAGCCGCTGTCGGTCCAGTTCCTCAACGGCAAGGCCAAGGTGAAGAAGGGCGACCGCCTGGTCACCTTCGGCTCCAGCAAGGGCAAGCCGTTCGTGCCCGGCGTCCCGGTCGGCGAGGTCGTCCGCGTCGACCCGTCCGGCGGCGGCCTGACCCGTACCGTCTACGTCCGCCCGTACGTCGGGTTCACCAAGCTCGACATCGTCGGCGTCGTCGTCCAGGCCCCGCGCGAGGACCCCCGCGACATGGTCCTGCCGAAGGCCCCGGCCAAGCCCGCCAAGCCGAAGCCCACGCCGACCGTCACTGTGACGATCTCGCCCAACGGCGACATCGTCGACACCGACGGCAACGTCGTCGGCAACATCCACGAGAGCCCCGACCCGAGCGGCGGCCCCGACCCGAGCGGCAGCCCGGGCGCCCGTACCGCCGCGGACGACGAGTAGAGGTAGCGCCGATCCCCATGCGTCTCAACCGGATTCTGCTCTCCACCGTCCTGGTCGTGGTGGCGCTCGTCGTCCAGGTCTCGGTGCTCGCCCGCCTCCAGCTCCCCGGCGCCGTGCCCGATCTGCTGCTCCTCGTCGTCCTCGCCCTGGCCTTCGTGTACGGACACACCAGCGGGGCCCTGATCGGCTTCGGCGCGGGCCTCCTCGCCGACCTGGCACCGCCGGCCGACCACGCCGCCGGGCGCTACGCCCTGGTCCTCTGCGTCATCGGCTACCTCGCCGGACTGGTCAAGCCGGAGAACGGGCAGCTCAGGTCGGCCGCCGTGCCGATGGTCGCGGTCGTCGGCGCGGCGATCGGCTCGACCCTGCTGTACGCGCTGGTCGGCGCGCTCGTCGGGGACACGGCGGCCCGCCACGTGGGCCTCGGCAGTCTGCTGTTCACCGCCGCCCTCTACGACCTGCTGCTCGCCCCGTTCACCGTGCCGCTGATCATGGCCATCGCCAGACGGACCGTGAACGACCCGGTTGCCGAGGCGTCCGGCGGCGACGTGGCCGCCGGATGGCTGGCCTCGGGCACCGGGCTGCGGGTCGGCGACCAGCGCGGCGGACTGCGCGTCAGGGCCGCCCGCGGCCGGACCGCACGCCCCGGACGGACCAAGGGAGTCAAGCGACTGTGAGGCCGCACCACCGGGCGGGCACCCCGGGCGCGAACCGTGTCCCGGGCGCGCCCCGTACCCCCGGCACATCCGGCACCCCCGGCCCGTCCCGTACCCCCGGCCCGTCCCGTCACGGCGGCACGCACCGCATCTCCAGCCCGACCACCCTCGGGGGCGCCTCGTGAGCAACATCCCCGAGACCGGCCGGACCCCCAGGGTCCAGATCCGTCTCGTCGTCATCCAGGTCCTCGTGTTCTCGCTGCTGTTCACCCTCGGCGGGCGCCTCTGGTACCTCCAGATCCGCAACGGTCAGGAGTACAGCGACGAGGCGAAGAGCAACCACGTCCAGCAGGTCGTGCAGCCCGCCGTCCGCGGCTCCATCCTCGACGCGCGCGGCGTGCCCCTCGCCGACAACGAGACCCGGCTGGTCGTCTCCGCGAGCCGCACCGAACTGCTGAAGATGAAGGACGACGGCGAGGACGTGCTGACCCGGCTCGCGGGTGTCCTTGAAATGAAGCCCCGCGAGGTCATGGACAAGGTGCGGCTCTGCGACGCGAAGACGCCCCAGCCCTGCTGGAACGGGTCGCCCTACCAGCCGATCCCGATCACCGACGAGGCCACCACCCAGCAGGCCCTCACGATCCGCGAGCGCGCCGAGGACTTCCCCGGCATCACCGCCGAACCCACCGCCGTGCGCCGCTACCCCGCGCCCGGCAAGGCCAACACCGCCCAGGTCCTCGGCTATCTCTCGCCGGTCACCGACGAGGAGATCACCAAGGCCCAGGACACCGACTCCCCGTACCTGCGATCCGACCAGGTCGGCCGTTCCGGCCTGGAGCGCACCTACGACAAGGAACTGCGCGGAAAGGCCGGGGTCACCCGCTACGAGGTGGACAACCTCGGCCGGGTCATCGGCGAGGCCAAGAACGACGAGGCGCAGCCCGGCTCCTCCGTCGTCACCTCCATCGACGCCCGGGTCCAGGCCGTCGCCGAGTACGAGCTCAACGAGGCCATGAAGGCGGCCCGCCGGTCGTTCGACAAGAACACCGGCGAGAACTACAAGGCCGACTCCGGCGCCGTCGTCGTCATGGAGGCGAAGACCGGGCGCGTCGTGGCGATGGCCTCGCTGCCCAACTACGACCCCAACTCCTGGGTCGGCGGCATCTCCGCCAAGGACTACGCCAAGCTCACCGGCCCCAAGTCCAACTTCCCGCTGCTGAACCGGGCCATCCAGGGCCAGGCCGCCCCCGGCTCGATCTTCAAGGTCGTCTCCTCGACCGCGGCGGTCAACGCCGGTTACCCCTTCGACGGCCACTACCCCTGCCCCAGCTCGTACAGCATCGGCGGGCAGGTGTTCAAGAACTTCGAGTCTCAGGGCTACGGCGACATCACCATCGGGCGCGCCCTGGAGGTCTCCTGCGACACCGTCTACTACGGCATCGCGCACAAGGAGTGGCAGAAGGACGGCGGCAACAAGCCGAAGAAGAACGCCAAGGACTGGTTCTACCGGACCGCCCACCAGTTCGGCCTCGGCAAGGAGACCGGCATCGACCTCCCCAACGAGGTCAGCGGCCGGGTCCCCGACCGCCAGTGGAAGCAGAAGTTCTACGAGGCGAACAAGGACGCCTGGTGCAAGCAGGGCAAGAAGGACGGCTCGTACGTCGAGAAGATCGCGTACGAGAACTGCCTCGAAGGCGACAGGATGCGCGCCGGTGACTCCGTGAACTACTCGATCGGGCAGGGCGACACCCTCGTCACCCCGATCCAGATGGCCACCATCTACGCCGCGATCTCCAACGGCGGCACCCTCTACGACCCCACCGTCGGCAAGGCGATCGTCAGCGGCGACGGCAGGACGGTCAAGGAGATCAGGCCCAAGTCGCACGGCAAGCTGCCCTTCTCGCGCAAGACCCGCAACGAGATGGACGAGGCACTCGCCGGGGTCGCGACCCGGGGGTCGGCCGCCTGGCGGTTCGGCGGCTGGCCGCAGGACAAGATCCCGATGCACGCCAAGACGGGCACGGCGGAGGTCTACGGCAAGCAGACGACCTCCTGGTTCGCCACGTACACCAAGGACTACTCGATCGTCATGACGATCTCCCAGGGCGGCACCGGCTCCGGCGCGTCCGGGCCCGCCGTGCGCAACATCTACGACGCCATCTACGGCCTCGACGACTCCGGCGAGCAGGACCTGAAGAAGGCTCTGCTGCCCACGCCGCAGAAGTCCCTGCCGAAGATCCAGTCGGACGGTTCCATCGAAGCCCCGGAGATCAAGCCCTACAACCCGGCCTCGCAGAAGCCCGCGCAGGAACAGACCCTCGCGGCCGTCCTGGGGAGGCGCGACTAATGGCCGGCTTCTCCGTCTCGCGCTACACCCCCGAACGCTCCACCTGGGGCAAGCTCGTCGCCCGTGACTCCGTCGTCCGTCGGCTCGACTGGCCGCTGCTCGGGTCCGCGCTCGCGCTCTCGTTCATCGGCTCGCTGCTCGTCTGGTCGGCGACCCGGGGACGGGACTCGCTCACCCACGGCGACCCGTACTACTTCCTGCTCCGGCACGCCCTCAACACGGGCATCGGCTTCGCCCTGATGGTCGGCACGATCTGGCTCGGCCACCGCACCCTGCGCGGCGCCGTGCCGATCCTCTACGGCGTCTCGGTGCTCTTCGTGCTGGCGGTCCTGACCCCGCTCGGCGCCACCGTCAACGGCGCGCACGCCTGGATCATCATCGGCGGCGGCTTCTCCATCCAGCCGTCCGAGTTCACCAAGATCACCATCATCCTGATCATGGCGATGCTGCTCGCCGAGCGCGTCGACGCGGGCGACCAGCTCCACCCGGACCACCGGACCGTCGCCAAGGCGCTGGGCCTGGCGGCCGTGCCGATGGCGATCGTGATGGGGATGCCCGACCTGGGCTCCGTGATGGTCATGGCCGTCATCGTGCTCGGGGTGCTGCTCGCCTCCGGCGCCTCCAACCGCTGGGTGTTCGGCCTGCTCGGCACGGGTGTTGCCGGTGCGGTCGCGGTCTGGCAGCTCGGTCTGCTCGACGAGTACCAGATCGCCCGCTTCGCGGCCTTCGCCAACCCGGCGCTCGACCCCGCGGGCGTCGGCTACAACACCAACCAGGCCCGCATCGCGATCGGCTCCGGCGGTCTCACCGGAACGGGCCTGTTCCAGGGCACCCAGACCACTGGCCAGTTCGTCCCCGAGCAGCAGACCGACTTCGTCTTCACCGTCGCGGGCGAGGAGCTCGGCTTCCTCGGCGCCGGGCTGATCCTCGTGCTGCTCGGCGTCGTCCTGTGGCGCGCCTGCCGGATCGCCCGCGAGACCAGCGAGCTGTACGGCACGATCGTCGCCGCCGGGATCATCGCCTGGTTCGCCTTCCAGTCGTTCGAGAACATCGGGATGACGCTCGGCATCATGCCGGTCGCCGGGCTCCCGCTGCCGTTCGTGTCGTACGGGGGGTCCTCGATGTTCGCCGTCTGGGTCGCCGTCGGGCTGCTCCAGTCGATCAGGGTGCAGCGGCCGATAAGCGCCTGAGAGCCCGTCGGGTGGCGCTCGATCGGAAAACGGACGCGGCACGGTGCGTGCGATTCCAAGGCGCCGTCCTGCCTTCGTAGGGGTGTGACAAAGGCAGGACGGCAACGCAGGAAGCGTGCGGGCCAGGGCGTGGCCGTCCGGTCGGAGGCCACCCGGCAGGCCCCGAGCCGGTGAACGTTCCCGGCCGGAGCGCTAGATTCGGTCTATGGCGGACTCGAAGCGTGAGATCGAGCGCAAGTACGAAGCCACCGCGGAGACCTGGCTCCCCGATCTGAGCCGGGTGGCCGGGGTCTCGTCCGTCGTCCACCAGGGCGTCGGCGAACTGGACGCCGTCTACTACGACACCGAGGACCTCCGGCTCGCGGCCGCTTCCATCACCCTGCGCCGCCGCACCGGAGGCGACGACGCCGGGTGGCACCTCAAGTTCCCGGTCGCCTCCGGCATCCGCGACGAGTTGCGCGAACCGCTCTCCGACACCCTGCCGCGCTCCCTGGCCGGACTGGTCCGCTCGCGGGTGCGCGACGGCGCGCTCGTCCCCGTCGTCCGGCTGCGCACCGCCCGCGACGTCCATCGTCTGACCGGCGCCGACGGGTCGCTGCTCGCCGAGGTCTCCGTCGACACCGTGCGCGCCGAACGGCTGATCGGGGGCGAGGCCGGACGGCAGTCCGGCGGGGAGACCGGCGGGAAGCCCGGAGGGCGGCCAGGCCGTGGCGGCACGGCCGTCTGGACCGAGATCGAGGTCGAACTGGCCGACGGCACCGACCCCGCCCTCCTCGACGCCGTCGAGAAGCGGCTGCGCAAGGCGGGCGTCCGCCCGTCCGCGGCCCCGTCCAAGGCGGCACGCGCGCTCGCCGAGACGGACCCGGGAGACCGGCGGCGGGGGCCGGGAGACGGGCGGGGGACCGAGCACGGACGGGCCGCGCTCCGGGGTGCCCGGCCGGACTCCCGGGAGGACACCGCAGGCCGAGAAGCCGTCGAGACCGTTCAGGGCGTCCGGAAGGACGAGGCGCGCGAAGGGACCGCTCCGGGCGCCCGGGAGGGCGTCGGCCCCGTCACCGCGGGCGATCACGTCCTCGCGTACCTCCGCGCCCAGATCGAGGACATCGTCGCCCTCGACCCGGCCGTGCGCCGCGACCTCCCCGACTCCGTGCACCGGATGCGGGTCGCCACCCGAAGGTGCCGCAGCGCGTTGCGGACGTACCGCAGGATCCTCGACCGGGGCGTCACCGACCCGATCGGCGACGAGCTGAAATGGCTGGCCGCCGAGCTCGGGATCGACCGCGACCAGGAGGTCCTCGACGCCCGGCTGCGCGCGGCCCTGGACACCCTGCCCCGCACCCTGGTCCTCGGCCCTGTCCGCGCCCGGCTGCAGATCTGGTCGGCCCGCCGGGGCGGTTCCCGGCGCCGTACCGTCGCGGTGCTCGACGGCGATCGGTACCTGGCCCTGCTGAACCGCCTCGACGCCCTGCTCGCCGACCCGCCGCTGCGGTCCGCCGCGTCCCACGCCCCCGGGCGCGCGCTGCCCCGTGCCCTGCTCAAGGAGTACGGGCGCCTCGCGGCCCGCGTCGGCCACGCACTGGAGCTTCCGCCCGGCCACGACCGGAACCTCGCCCTGCACGACGCCCGCAAGGCCGCCAAGCGTGCCCGCTACGCGGCGGAGGCGGCCTGCCCCGCGCTGGGCAAGCCGGCTCGGCGGTTCGCCTCGCGGATGAAGGCCGTGCAGACCCTTCTCGGGGACCACCAGGACAGCGTGGTGGCCCGTGACGCCCTGCGGGAGCTGGCCGTCCAGGCGCATGCGGCGGGTGAGCAGGGGTTCACCTGGGGGCTGCTCCACGGGCGCGAGGAGGCGACGGCCGCCGAGGAGGAGCGGCAGCTTCCGGCGGTGTGGAAGCGGGCCGCGAGGCCGAAGGTGCGCAAGGCCCTGGGAGGCTGAGCGGGACGGGGAGAGGCGGGTGGGGCGGGCCCGCGAGGGGCCCGGCGGAGGGCGCCGGGAGACCGGACGCCGGGGTACGCTGGATGGTCACCCTTGCCGGCTCTCGAAAGTTCGCGATGTCTGTCGATTCGGTCTTCCCACAGCTCGAAGCTCTGCTCCCGCATGTGCAGAAGCCCATCCAGTACGTCGGCGGTGAGCTGAACTCCACCGTCAAGCCGTGGGACGAATGCGACGTCCGCTGGGCGCTGATGTACCCGGACGCGTACGAGGTCGGGCTCCCCAATCAGGGCGTCATGATCCTGTACGAGGTGCTCAACGAGCGCGAGGGCGTCCTCGCCGAGCGCACGTACAGCGTGTGGCCGGACCTCGAAGAGCTGATGCGCAAGCACCGGGTCCCGCAGTTCACGGTCGACAGCCACCGCCCGGTCAAGGCGTTCGACGTCTTCGGGCTGAGCTTCTCCACCGAGCTCGGCTACACCAACATGCTCGCCGCGCTGGACCTCGCGGGCATTCCGCTGGAGGCCCGGGACCGCACCGTCGACGACCCGATCGTGCTGGCCGGCGGCCACGCCGCGTTCAACCCGGAGCCGATCGCGGAGTTCATCGACTGCGCGGTGATCGGTGACGGCGAGCAGGCCGTGCTGGAGATCACCGACATCGTCCGCGCCTGGAAGGCCGAGGGCCGCCCCGGCGGGCGCGAGGAGATCCTCTTCCGCCTCGCGAAGACCGGCGGCGTGTACGTCCCGGGCTTCTACGACGTCGAGTACCTCCCGGACGGGCGCATCGGCCGTGTCGTGCCCAACAGGTCGGGCGTGCCGTGGCGGGTGTCGAAGCACACGGTGATGGACCTCGACGAGTGGCCGTACCCGAAGCAGCCCCTCGTTCCCCTCGCCGAGACCGTCCACGAGCGGATGTCCGTCGAGATCTTCCGCGGCTGCACCCGCGGCTGCCGTTTCTGCCAGGCCGGCATGATCACGCGCCCCGTGCGGGAGCGAAGCATCACCGGTATCGGCGAGATGGTCGAGAAGGGGCTCAGGGCGACCGGCTTCGAGGAGGTCGGGCTGCTCTCGCTGTCCTCCGCCGACCACACCGAGATCGGCGACATCGCCAAGGGCCTCGCCGACCGGTACGAGGAGGACAAGATCGGCCTCTCGCTGCCCTCCACCCGCGTCGACGCGTTCAACGTGGACCTGGCCAACGAGCTGACCCGCAACGGCCGCCGCTCCGGACTCACCTTCGCCCCCGAGGGCGGCTCCGAGCGGATGCGCAAGGTCATCAACAAGATGGTCTCGGAGGAGGACCTGATCCGCACGGTCGCCACCGCCTACGGCAACGGCTGGCGCCAGGTGAAGCTGTACTTCATGTGCGGACTGCCCACCGAGACCGACGAGGACGTCCTCCAGATCGGTGACATGGCGGTCAACGTGATCGCCAAGGGCCGCGAGGTCTCCGGCCAGAACGACATCCGCTGCACGGTCTCCATCGGCGGTTTCGTGCCCAAGCCGCACACCCCGTTCCAGTGGGCCCCGCAGCTGAGCGCCGAGGAGACCGACGCCCGGCTGGCCAAGCTCCGCGACAAGATCCGCGGCGACAAGAAGTACGGCCGCTCCATCGGCTTCCGCTACCACGACGGCAAGCCCGGCATCGTCGAGGGCCTGCTCTCGCGCGGCGACCGCCGCGTCGGCTCCGTCATCCGCGAGGTCTACGAGTCCGGCGGTCGCTTCGACGGCTGGCGCGAGTACTTCAGCTTCGACCGCTGGATGACCGCCGCCGGGAAGACGCTGCCCGAGTACGGCGTGGACGTCGACTGGTACACCACCCGTGAGCGCGCCTACGAGGAGGTCCTGCCCTGGGACCACCTGGACTCGGGCCTGGACAAGGACTGGCTCTGGGAGGACTGGCAGGACGCGCTCGACGAGACCGAGGTCGAGGACTGCCGCTGGACCCCGTGCTTCGACTGCGGCGTCTGCCCGCAGATGGACACCAGCATCCAGATCGGCCCGACCGGCAAGAAGCTGCTGCCACTGATGGTGAAGAAGTAGCGGAAGCAGTCCGACGCCGTCCGACGAAGGCCGTCGGACAGGCGACCGGAGGACGGCGCGGACGGGGCCGGCCGGATTCGAACCGGTGTCCTCGCGGTTTTGGAGACCGCGCGCGACGACCTCTGCGCTACGGCCCCGCCCGGGCCGACAGCGTAGCCCGTACATGACACGAGGTCGGGGCGTGGCCGTGCCCCGGGGCCACGCCCCCGGAACCCCGACCCGCACCGGGCCCCGGCCCGGTGCGGGTCGGGGTTCCGGTCGTAACGGATGCCCGGCGAAGGGGCCGGGAGCCGTGGGGCGCGCGGTGCGGGGAGAGGGGTTCCGGGGGCTCCGTGACGCCTGCCGACGGCAGGCGGTGGAGCGGGGGCGCCCGAGCCCTGGGAACCCGGGAGCGGCCTTGCGCGTACTCTGGGTATTGCAACGACTGTGCCCAGCGCGGCGCCCGCACCAGAGATCTCCCCGCTCGGAGGACAGACCACCGAGCGGGCGTGAGCCGGACGGACACCCCGGGCCACCCCGCATTTCGTGGGCGGCATGCCACCGCGTCCGCCCCGCACCGAGGAGAAGAACCACTGGGCAAGCGACAGCCCGAAGGCCCGCCGCCCGCACCGGCGGTGCAGCGCATCCGACTGCGCTACACCAAGCGCGGCCGCCTCCGGTTCACCAGTCACCGCGACTTCCAGCGCGCCTTCGAGCGGGCACTGCGCCGTTCCGAGGTGCCCATGGCCTACTCGGCAGGGTTCACCCCGCACCCGAAGGTGTCGTACGCCAATGCCGCCCCCACCGGCACGGGCAGCGAGGCCGAGTTCCTGGAGATCGCCCTCACCGAGGCGCAGGACCCGGCCGTTCTGCGTGAACTGCTCGACGCTTCGCTGCCGGACGGCCTCGACGTCGTCGACGCCGTGGAGGCCCGTACGTCGGGTCTCGCCGAGCGGCTGGCCGCCTCCGTATGGGAGCTGCGTCTCGACGGGGTTCCCGTCGAGGAGGCGACCGCGGCCGTAAACGCCTTCAACGAGGCGGAGATCGTCGAGGTGCAGCGCCGGGCGAAGAACGGCGTGCGGACCTTCGACGCCCGCGCCGCCGTGGTCGACCTGCGAGTCCTCGATTCCCTGCCTGATGGGTCCGAGGGCAGGCCCTGTGCGATACTGCGGCTGGTTGTTCGGCACGTGACACCTGCCGTCCGACCTGACGACGTCCTGTCCGGTCTTCGCGTTGTGGCCGACCTGGCGCCGCCGGTCCCGGTAGCGGTGACCAGGCTGGCGCAGGGGCTCTTCGACGAGGAGTCCGGCACGGTGACCGACCCGCTCGCGCCCGACCGCGAGGCAGCCCCGGCCGCCCCACCCACGGCCGTCGGGACCGCTGTCGCGACGGCGCCGGAAGGTGCAGGTTCCGCGTAAGGCGGTCGTTGCAGCGCAGCCCTGAGACTCGGGAGCCACCTGGGTCGGACCGCGCGATGACCCATAAGACTTTCGCCAGGCCGTGCGCACCTCGCGTACGGAACCGGCGAGCCAGACACCGAGCTCCCGTGCGGCGCCCGCGCCCCGGACGGCGGTATCGCGCACATCACGCGAACCGCGACGGACCGGAACCAGACGCGGCGCCCGGGAGCCTGACGGGAGAAACGCCCGCATGCCCCAGGCCAACGAACCCGGCACGACCGGGAACATCGAGAACATCGAGAACATCGAGAACATCGAGAACATCGAAGAGAACAACGCACCCGGCGACAAGCTGCCGCCTCGCCGCAGGCGTCGTGCCGCGTCCCGCCCGGCCGGTCCGCCGGTGACGGAGACGCAGGACGTCGACGCCCCGGCCATAACGGCCGTCGACGTCATGGTGACCGACATCGCCACCGCCACTGCCGAGACCGACAGCACCCCGGAGCCGGAGGCCGCGCCGCCCGCGCGCCCCCGTCGTCGTGCTGTCCGTAAGGCGACGTCTCCGGCGGGTTCGCCGAAGGCGGTGGAGCCGGTCGAGATGGTCGAGGCGCGGGTCGAGGAGGTGGCCGAGGCCGTGCCCGAGGTCGTGGAGGCGGCTCCGGCCCGTCCGCGTCGTCGTGCTGTCCGTAAGGCGACGTCTCCGGCGGGTTCGCCGAAGGCGGTGGAGCCGGTCGAGATGGTCGAGGCGCGGGTCGAGGAGGTGGCCGAGGCCGTGCCCGAGGTCGTGGAGGCGGCTCCGGCCCGTCCGCGTCGTCGTGCTGTCCGTAAGGCGACGTCTCCGGCGGGTTCGCCGAAGGCGGTGGAGCCGGTCGAGATGGTCGAGGCGCGGGTCGAGGAGGTGGCCGAGGCCGTGCCCGAGGTCGTGGAGGCGGCTCCGGCCCGTCCGCGTCGTCGTGCCGTTCGTAAGGCGACGTCTCCGGCGGGTTCGCCGAAGGCGGTGGAGCCGGTCGAGATGGTCGAGGCGCGGGTCGAGGAGGTGGCCGAGGCCGTGCCCGAGGTCGTGGAGGCGGCTCCGGCCCGTCCGCGTCGTCGTGCCGTTCGTAAGGCGACGTCTCCGGCGGGTTCGCCGAAGGCGGTGGAGCCGGTCGAGATGGTCGAGGCGCGGGTCGAGGAGGTGGCCGAGGCCGTGCCCGAGGTCGTGGAGGCGGCTCCGGCCCGTCCGCGTCGTCGTGCCGTTCGCAAGGCGACGTCTCCCGCGGGTTCGCCGAAGGCGGCCGAGCCCGCCGAGATCGTCGAGGCCGTGGAGAACGGCGAGAGCGCCGAGGAGGAGGCCCCCGCGGTGGTGGCCGAGCCCGCGCCCGCCGCCGCGCCGCGTGGACGTACTCGCCGCAGGGCGTCGGCTCCGGCCGGTTCCCCGCAGACCGCCGAGGCCGTCGCGGAGCCCGGATCCGTGGAGGAGCCCGTCGAGGTCATCGACACGACCTCGGCCGACAACGTTCCGGAGGCGGAAGAGGAGGCGGAGACCGAGCCGCAGGCCGAGGCCGCGCCGCCCGCGCGCACCCGCCGCCGTGCCGTCCGCAAGGCGACCGCCCCGGCGGGCGCGCCGAAGGCCACCGGGACCACCGCCGACACCGCGGAGAGCCTGTCCGAGCCCGTGGCCGCGACCACGGCGGCCGAGACCGCCGCCCAGGTCGAGCCCGCGGCCGGGGCACCGGCCGCTGAGGCCGAGGACGCCGCGCCGCACGGCCGTCGTCGCCGCCGCGTGACCGCTTCCGCCGGCCGGCCCGAGTTCACGGGCAAGGACGAGGAGCCCGTACGCAAGAGCCGTCGCGCGACGCGTCCCGCCGTGGCCGTGTTCCAGGCCCCGGTCTTCACCGAGCCCATGTTCCAGACCCCGGAGAGCGCGGCCGCCGCCGCTGCCGCTTCGCGCCACGCGGAGATCGAGGCCGAGGAGGAGGCCGGGACGGTCGAGGAGCAGCCCGCCGCCGAGGCCGCGCCGTCGGCCGGTTCGCGCCGCCGTCGCCGCCGTCGCGGTGAGGCCGTCGAGGCCGAGCAGACCGCCCCCGCGGCGGAGGAGCCCGTCGAGGACGAGCACGAGCCGCAGGACGCGGGCGACGCCGAGCACGAGGCCGAGGCCGAGCACGAGGCCGAGGGTGAGGAGACGGACGAGTACGGCGACCGGCCCACGCGCCGCCGCCGTCGCGGAGGCCGCCGTCGTCGTCGTGGTGAGAACCACGAGGGCGAGGAGACCCCCGAGCAGCACGGCGAGGAGGCCGCCGCGGCCGACCAGACCGAGGACGAGCGGGAACACGCCCAGGAGACCGAGGCCGCGGAGGAGGAGGAGCACGAGACGGCCGCCTCCGGCACGAGCAGCAGCCGCCGTCGTCGGCGCCGTCGCCGTCGCAGCGGGGACCTCACCGCCGACGTCGAGGTCGGCGCGGACGACCCGGAGCGCACGGTCGTCAAGGTCCGTGAGCCCCGCAAGAAGGAGGAGCGGGAGCCGGGCACGGGCTTCGACGAGGTCCAGTCCATCAAGGGCTCGACCCGTATGGAGGCGAAGAAGCAGCGCCGCCGTGAGGGCCGTGAGCAGGGCCGCCGCCGCGTCCCGATCATCACCGAGGCCGAGTTCCTGGCCCGCCGCGAGGCCGTCGAGCGCGTGATGGTCGTCCGCCAGAACGGCGAGCGCACCCAGATCGGCGTCCTCGAGGACAACGTGCTCGTCGAGCACTACGTCAACAAGGAGCAGGCCACCAGCTACGTCGGCAACGTCTACCTGGGCAAGGTGCAGAACGTACTGCCGTCCATGGAGGCCGCCTTCGTCGACATCGGCAAGGGCCGCAACGCCGTCCTGTACGCCGGCGAGGTGAACTTCGAGGCGCTCGGCATGGCCCACGGGCCGCGCCGCATCGAGACCGCGCTGAAGTCCGGTCAGTCCGTCCTCGTCCAGGTGACCAAGGACCCGATCGGTCACAAGGGCGCCCGCCTGACCAGCCAGGTCTCGCTGCCCGGCCGCTACCTGGTCTACGTGCCCGAGGGCTCGATGACCGGCATCAGCCGCAAGCTGCCCGACACCGAGCGGGCCCGGCTGAAGACCATCCTCAAGAAGATCGTCCCCGAGGACGCGGGCGTCATCGTCCGTACCGCCGCGGAGGGCGCGAGCGAGGACGAGCTGCGGCGCGACGTCGAACGGCTGCAGCAGCAGTGGGACGACATCCAGAAGAAGGCCAAGGGCACCAGCGGCTCCAACGCGCCGACGCTGCTCTACGGCGAGCCGGACATGACCGTCCGGGTCGTCCGCGACATCTTCAACGAGGACTTCTCCAAGGTCATCGTCAGCGGCGACGACGCGTGGGAGACCATCCACGGCTACGTCTCCCAGGTGGCGCCGGACCTGACGGAGCGCCTGTCGCGGTGGACCTCCGAGGTCGACATCTTCGCGACCTACCGGATCGACGAGCAGCTGATGAAGGCGCTGGACCGGAAGGTCTATCTGCCGAGCGGCGGCTCGCTGGTGATCGACAAGACCGAGGCGATGGTCGTGGTCGACGTCAACACCGGCAAGTTCACCGGTCAGGGCGGCAACCTCGAGGAGACCGTCACCAAGAACAACCTGGAGGCGGCCGAGGAGATCGTGCGCCAGCTGCGGCTGCGCGACCTCGGCGGCATCGTCGTCGTCGACTTCATCGACATGGTGCTGGAGTCCAACCGGGACCTGGTGCTGCGGCGCCTGCTGGAGTGCCTGGGACGCGACCGTACGAAGCACCAGGTCGCCGAGGTGACCTCGCTGGGCCTGGTCCAGATGACCCGCAAGCGGGTGGGACAGGGGCTGCTGGAGTCGTTCTCCGAGTCCTGTGTCCACTGCAACGGGCGTGGTGTGATCGTGCACATGCCGCAGCCGGCCTCGATCGGCGGCGGCAACGGCAAGCGCTCCAAGAAGCGTGGTCGCGGTGGCGTGGGCCATGAGCACGAGCACGGACCCGAGCACGTCACGGAGGCACCGGCCGAAGCCGCGGCCGAGGCCGCCGTCGGGACCGGGACAGCGGCACAGACCGAGACCGTTGCCGAGATCGCTGCCGAGGTGGCCGTTCCGGTGGCGCTGCCCGAGCCGGAGTTCGCTCCGGACGAGGAGCTGTACAGCAGCGCCGCCGAGGCCGAGGCGGCCGCGGCGCGCGGCCGTGGCCGACGCCGTACGACCCGCAAGGCAACGGCACCGGCCGGGGCCCCGAAGGCCGCGAAGGCTCCCGCCGCTCCGGTGGCCGAGCCGGAGCCGGCCGTGGTCGTGGAGGCCGGACCGGTGGCGGAGCCCGAGCCCGTCGCCGAGGCCCCCGTGGCGGCGGAGGCTCCTGCGGCCGAGGCCCCGAAGGGCCGTACGCGTCGGCGGGCGACCCGCAAGGCGACCTCTCCGGCGGGCTCGCCGGTCACGGCCGAGCCGGTCGAGGAGGTCGTGACCGTGGTCGCCCCCGTCGATGCCGAGGCATCGACGGCCGAGGCGGTGCAGCCCGAGGCCGTAGTGGTGGAGGCCGCCGCCGAGCCTGCCCCGCCGCGCGCCCGTCGTCGCGTGACCCGCAAGGTCACCGCCCCCGCGGGCTCGCCCGCGGGAGCGGACGCGGCGGAGGTCGTCGTGGTGACGGGCAGCGTCGTGGTGGAGCCCGAGGCCGTGCCGGCCGTGTCGGAGAAGCTCGCGACCGTACCGGTCGAGGTACCGGAGAGCGCCGCCGAGACCTCGGACGGCGAAGCCCCGGCGGTCGAGGCTCCGGCGGCCGAGGCTCCGGCCAAGAAGACGGCCCGCAAGGCGGTCAAGAAGGCCACGGCCAAGAAGGCGGCCACCAAGAAGACGGCTGCCAAGAAGACCACCACGGCCAAGAAGACCGCCGCGAAGAAGACGGCGGCCAAGAAGACCACCACGGCCAAGAAGACGACGGCGAAGAAGGCGGCGGCCAAGAAGACCGTCGCGGCCGAGCAGTCCTCGCAGTCGTCCGTGTCGGCCGACACGGAGAGCTGACCGTCGGACGAGCCGACCGCCGGATGACGCCGAAGAGGCGCGACCCCCTCATGAGGGCCGTGCCTCTTCGGCGCGTACCGGCTCGATGCGGATCACACGGACCGCTTCTCGGCAGCCCCCACCTGAACGAAACGCGGTATGAAAAGCCTGATAATGTGACGCGGCTGACGCCGGATATGCCATTCCTGAGAATGCTCATCGGCGCGTCGGTCCACTTCCGGCAGGACAGACCACCCTCCGAACCCCAAGTGCGCTGCCCTCGGGGGAAAAGGGGTGATTTGAGCCCAATATATTGTCAAAGAATCGGCCGTGCGCCGAGGCGGCGGGGCCTCAGCCGGCATTCGCGTGCCCTCGAACCTTCGCCGGTCACAGCTCTTGCGGTGTTCAAGGAGGATGTCCATGTCGAGCGACAACAGGGAGACCATCCCTGCTGCCCGACCGGCTATCGGTGACGAAGAGATCGAGGCCGTGGTACGCGTACTGCGCAGCGGTCGCGTCGTGCAGGGCCCGGAGGTCGCGGCCTTCGAGGAGGGCTTCTCCGAGCTGGTCGCCGGACGCCACTGCGTGGCGGTCAACTCCGGGACCTCCGCGCTCCACCTGCTGCTGCTCGCCCTCGGTATCGGCCCGGGCGACGAGGTCATCGTCCCGTCGTTCTCCTTCGCCGCCTCGGCCAACGCCGTCCGGCTGACCGGCGCCGACGTGGTCTTCGCCGACATCGAGCCCGGCAGCTTCGGCCTGGACCCGGCCGCCGTCGAGGCCGCCGTCACGCCGCGCACGGCGGCGATCATGCCGGTGCACCTGTACGGTCACCCGGCCGCGATGGACAAGCTCATGCCCATCGCCGAGAAGCACAAGCTCGCCGTGGTCGAGGACGCCTGCCAGGCGCACGCCGCGTCCCTGAACGGCACTCCGGTCGGCGCCTTCGGCTCCGGCGGCACGTTCAGCTTCTACCCGACCAAGAACATGCACTCCCTGGAGGGAGGCATGATCACCACGGCCGACGCCGAGGTCGCGCGCATGCTCAGGCTGCTGCGCAACCAGGGCATGGAGCAGCGGTACGCCAACGAGATCGTCGGCGCCAACATGCGCATGACGGACGTGGCCGCCGCCGTCGGCCGCGTACAGCTGACCAAGCTGGCCGGCTGGACCGAGCAGCGCCGCGCCAACGCCGCCTACCTCGACGCCCACATCACCGCCCCGAACGTCACGACGCCGCCGGTGGCCGAGTGCGCCCGGCACGTCTACCACCAGTACACGATCCGGGTGCGGGGCGACCGCGATGCCGCGATGGCGAAGCTCACCGAGGCGGGCATCGGCAACGCCGTCTACTACCCGACCCCGATCCACCGGCTCAAGCCGTACTGGGAGCCGGACCAGAAGGCCGGCCGCACCTGGGACCTGCCGGAGACCGAGCGGGCCGCGGCCGAGGTCGTCTCGCTGCCCGTGCACCCGTCCCTCGCGGCGGACGACCTGGAGCGCATCGCCGCCGCCGTGAACGCGCTGGGGGAGAACCTGTGACCGCCGCGACACTGAGGGCCGGACTCGTCGGCCTGGGCTCCATGGGCCGCCACCACGCCCGTGTCCTCGCCGGACTCGAAGGCGTGGAGCTGGTCGGCGTCGTCGACCCGATGGGGGACAAGAACGGCTGGGCGCAGGGCGCCCCCGTGCTCTCCTCGGTCGACGAACTGATCGCGCTCGGCGTCGACTACGCGGTCGTGGCCTGCCCGACCGCCCTGCACGAGCCGGTCGGCCTCCAGCTCGCCGAGGCCGGGGTCTGCGCCCTGGTTGAGAAGCCGGTCGCCGACACCGTCGAGGGCGCCCGCCGCCTCGTCGAGGCGTTCGAGGCGCGCGGCCTGGTCGCCGGCGTCGGCCACATCGAACGCTGCAACCCGGCGCTCCGCTCGATGCGCGCCCGCCTGGAGGCCGGCGAGCTCGGCGACGTGTACCAGGTCGTCACCCGCCGCCAGGGCCCGTTCCCGCACCGCATCGCCGACGTCGGCGTGGTGAAGGACCTGGCCACCCACGACATCGACCTGACCGGCTGGGTGACCGGCCGCACCTACACGTCGATCGCCGCCCACACCGTCTCGAAGTCCGGCCGCCCGCACGAGGACATGGTCTCCGCCGTGGGCCGGCTCTCCGACGGCACCATGGTCAATCACCTGGTCAACTGGCTCAGCCCGCTCAAGGAACGTTTCACCTCCGTCACCGGCGAACGCGGCACCTTCATCGCCGACACCCTCACCGCGGACCTCACCTTCCACTCGAACGCGGCGGTGGCCACCGAATGGGAGGCCCTCCAGGCGTTCCGCGGGGTCTCCGAGGGCGACATGATCCGTTACGCCATACCGAAGCGTGAGCCGCTGCTCGTCGAGCACGAACTCTTCAGGGACGCCGTACGGGGCGTCTCCAAGGACATCTGCACGCTGCGGGAAGGGCTTCGAACGGTGGAAGTGGCCGCTGCCGTGCTGGAATCGGCCCGCAGCGGAAACACCGTCACGATCTCCGGGGAAGAACTCGTATCACATGGATCTTGAGAACACCGCGGCACCGCGGTCCGGCACTCGCGGCCGGATCGTCATGCTCGTCGACAACGGGGTGAACGGCGACTCCCGTGTGCAGAAGGAAGCACGCTCCGCGGCCGACGCGGGCTGGGACGTGATCCTTCTCGGCAAGTCGCCCGGCAAGTCGGAGCAGCACTGGCAGATCGGCGAGGCGAACGTCCGGCTGCTGAAGGTGCCCGGACCCATGCAGCGGCGCAGGCACGAGTACCGGAGCCCCAAGCTGCGCTCGCCGCTCGCCTACCGCCCCGGACCGCTCGCCGCCTATCGCAAGCAGAGGATGAAGGCGTGGCGGGCCGACCTCAATATCCGCCTCATCGAGGCGACCGAGAGGCGTGCGCCGTTGGCGAAGCTCTGGCTGCTGCCGCAGAGGGTCTTCGCGAAGGCGGCCAGCCGTTGGGTCGGGCTGCGTGTCCGGCGCACCAACGCGCTGGAAGCCCGGCGCAAGCGGATGGACTCCCCGCTGGACCGCTTCACCACGGCGTTCTGGCTGCGCGTGATGGGCCGACGCGCCTGGCGGAGGCTGGACCCCTACCTGCTCGACCTCGACCTGGCCTTCGGCAAGGTGATCGACGAGCTCAAGCCCGACCTGATCCACGCCAACGACTTCCGCATGCTGGGGATAGGCGCGCGGGCCGTGCTGCGTGCCCGCGCGGCGAAGCGGGACGTCAAGCTGGTCTGGGACGCACACGAGTTCCTGCCCGGCATCAAGCCGTGGGACCCGCACCCGCGTTGGCACGTCGCGCAGTGCCTGCACGAGCTCGCCTATTCCAAGCACGCCGACGCGGTGACGACGGTCTCGGCGACCCTCGCGGACATGCTGGCCGAGCGGCACGGACTGGCGGAGAAGCCGGCGGTGGTGCTGAACGCCCCCGACGGGCAGGTCTCGCCCGAGCAGGCCGCGGAGCCGGTGCCCGACCTGCGCGAGTTGTGCGGCATCGGCCCCGATGTGCCGCTGACCGTCTACAGCGGTGCGGCAGCCCCGCAGCGCGGGCTGGACATCATGGTCGAGTCGCTGCCGCAGCTTCCGGACGTGCACGTCGCGTTCATCGTGCTGCGCCCGGCTTCGCCGTACATGACCGGTCTGGCGCAGCGTGCCGAGGAGCTCGGCGTGGGCGACCGCGTGCACATCCTCCCGTACGTTCCGCACTACCAGGTCGTGCGCTTCCTTTCGGCGGCGGACCTCGGTGTCATCCCGATCCACCACTGGCCGAATCACGAGATCGCGCTCATCACCAAGTTCTTCGAGTACTCGCACGCGCGGCTGCCGTTCGTGGTGAGCGACGTGAAGACGATGGGCGCGATGGTCGCGCAGACCGGACAGGGCGAGGTGTTCAAGGCCGAGGACGTGACGGACTACGTCCGCGCGGTGAAGGCGGTCCTGGCGGACCCGAAGAAGTACCGCGACGTCTACGACAAGCCCGGAATGCTCGACGAGTGGACCTGGGAGGCCCAGGCGGCGGTGCTCGACGAGGTGTACACGGGGCTTCTCCCGGGCAGCAGGCGCCCATCCGTCGAGAAAGCGGCCGAGGTGACCGTGTGACCGACAGATCCGATGTTCCCGACGTCACGGTCGTCGTGGCCGTGTACAACACGATGCCTGCCCTGACCGAGTGTCTGGAGTCTCTCGTCCGGCAGAGCATCGGACTCGGCCGGATCGAGATCGTCGCCGTGGACGACGGGTCCACCGATGACAGCGGAAAGGAACTCGACCGCTTCGCCGAGCGGTTCCCCGGAACCTTCAAGGTGATCCACCAGGAGAACTCCGGGGGGCCGGCCCGGCCCAACAACGTCGCGCTCGCCAACGCGACGGGGCGCTACGTCTTCTTCGTGGGTTCGGACGACTACCTCGGCCCCGAGGCGCTGGAGCGCATGGTCGCCATGGCCGACGCGAACGACTCGGACGTTGTGCTCGGCAAGATGGTGGCCGTCGGCGACCGGTCCGTGCCGCGGGCGATCTTCCGTTCCACCGAGGCGAACGTACCGCTGATCGGTTCCGGGGCGCTCTACGCGATCTCCAACACCAAGATGTACAAGCGCTCCCTCATCGAGGAGCACGGCATCCGGTACGCGGAGGACCTGCCGGTCAGCTGCGACATGCCGTTCACGCTGGAGATGTACGTCCGGTCCAGGACCGTCTCGGTGGTCGCGGACTACGACTGCTACTACGCGGTCCGGCGTGACGACGACAGCAACATCACCTACCGGGCGCGCTTCGAGAACCGTCTGAAGGTCTGCGCGTACGCGCTCGACAAGCTCCGTGATCTGGCGGGCCCCGGTGATCTCTACGACGCCTTCGCCATACGGCTCCTCAAGGTCGATTTGGCCTGGATCTTCGGCACGAACTTCCTGGCCATGACGGCGGAGCGCCGCGCCGAGTGCGTACGTGCCACCGGGCGGTTCATGGAGGAGTACTACGGGACCTCCTTCGATTCCGTGGAACACCGGCTCACCGTCCCCGAACGGCTCCGGTTCCGCTGGGTGTTCGAGGGCCGGGTGGACGAGCTGGCCGAGCTGATCCGCCTGGACACCTCGGGAACGATGCCGCCGACCGTGCTGGAAGGCGATCAGGCGTATGCCCGCTATCCCGGTTTCCGTGACAGCCGGTACTCCCTGCCCGACAGCAGCTTCGAGCTGCGGGGCGCGATAACGGGGCGGCTCGGCTCCGGTACCGTGCTCGAGTCCGCCGGCTGGCACCAGGAGGGCGACGGCTTCGCGCTCGACGTGACCGTACGGGTTCCCGTGCTGGGCGAGACGGATTCGCTGCGGGTGAGGGCGGCTTCGGGCCCCATGCCCAAGTCCGCCGACGGCGCGGGCGCCCGCCGCCTGGACGAGGGCGAACGACTCCCCGACCCGGTGGGTGCGGCCACCCGTGCCCCGGCGCCGGACGGGGACGGCACCCTGATCACTTCCAGGATCCCGCTCCACCGGGTCCGGACCGAGCTGGGCCTTCGGGTCTCGGTCGACGTGGCGGGCCGGACGTACGAGATCCCGGTACGCGGCAAGGGCCGCCCGATGCCGCTCGCCCGGCTCTGGGCGGGCGACGTCCCCTACCGGGTCTCGGCCCGGGTGAATACGAAGGGGCGCATGGTGGTCAGGACCGGCCCGCTTCGTCCGCCCAAGAAATCGCTGGGATCGCGACTGCGATCGTTGTTGACCGGTGCCAAGCGCTCCAAGAGGAAGTGACCATGAACATCTGTGTAGTCGCCCTGGGCAAGATCGGCCTGCCGCTCGCCGTGCAGTTCGCGGCCAAGGGCCACCGGGTGATCGGCGCCGACGTCAACGAGAAGGTCGTGGAGCTGGTCAACGCCGGTGTCGAGCCGTTCCCGGGCGAGCACGACCTGGACGTCAAGCTCAAGGAGACCGTCGACGCGGGGTTGCTGACCGCCACCACGGACACGGCCGCCGCCGTGGCCGAGTCCGAGGCCGTCGTGGTCGTCGTCCCCCTCTTCGTGGACGCCGAGGGCACCCCCGACTTCGGCTGGATGGACTCCGCGACCCGGGCGATCGCCGCCGGGCTCAAGCCGGGCACCCTCGTCAGCTACGAGACCACGCTGCCGGTCGGCACCACCCGCACCCGCTGGGCGCCGATGCTCGAAGAGGGCTCCGGCCTGAAGGCGGGCGAGGACTTCCACCTGGTGTTCTCCCCGGAGCGTGTGCTCACCGGCAGGGTCTTCGCGGACCTGCGCCGCTACCCCAAGCTGGTCGGCGGCATCGACGAGGCGTCGACCGCGCACGGGGTCTCGTTCTACGAGTCGGTCCTGGACTTCGACGAGCGCACGGACCTGCCGCGCCCCAACGGCGTCTGGGACCTGGGCACCTCCGAGGCGTCCGAGCTGGCCAAGCTCGCCGAGACCACCTACCGGGACGTCAACATCGGCCTGGCCAACCAGTTCGCCCGCTTCGCCGACCAGCAGAACATCGACGTCCTCAAGGTCATCGAGGCCTGCAACTCCCAGCCCTACAGCCACATCCACCGGCCGGGCATCGCCGTCGGCGGCCACTGCATCCCGATCTACCCGCGGATGTACCTGTGGAACGACCCCTCGGCGACCGTGGTGCGTTCGGCGCGCGAGGCCAACGCCGCCATGCCCGAGTACGCGGTCGACCTGCTCGCCGCCGCCTACGGCGACCTGGACGGGGTCGGCGTGCTGGTGCTGGGCGCGGCCTACCGCGGCGGCGTGAAGGAGACGGCCTTCTCCGGCGTCTTCCCGACCGTCGAGGCCCTGAAGGCACGCGGCGCGGTGCCGTTCGTCTCGGACCCGATGTACACGGCCGAGGAGCTGGCCGCGCACGGTCTGGTCCCGCACGAGGGCCAGACCGTCACCGCCGCGATCCTCCAGGCCGACCACGCCGAGTACCGCGAGCTGTCCGCCGCCGACCTCCCGGACGTCCGCGTCCTGGTCGACGGCCGCCGCACCACGGACCCGGCCCGCTGGGAGGGCGTCCGCCGCGTCGTCATCGGCGGCTGATCACGCCACGCACGTGCGAGGGGCCCCGGCCGATGCGGTCGGGGCCCCTCGCACGTTCCCCGCCGAGCGCCTACGACGCGGTCGGTCAGGGTCCTTCGGTCAGAGTTCGACGAGCGTGGACTCGTCGGTCTCGCGGTAGCGCGCACCGGTCTGCGGGCACTCCCACACACCCTGCTCGTCCGCGCTCTCCACGAGCTTCACGCCGGCCCGCCCGACCCAGCCGATCCGGCGGGCCGGGACGCCGACGACGAGAGCGAAGTCGGGGACGTCCTTGGTGACCACGGCACCGGCCGCGACCATGGCCCAGCGGCCGATCCGGACCGGGGCGACGGCGACCGAACGGGCGCCCAGCGACGCCCCCTCGGCGATCTTGACCCCGACGGCCTCCCAGTCGCCGCCGCGCTTCTGCTTGCCGTCGGGGTCCACGGAGCGAGGGTTGTGGTCGTTGGTGAGGACCACCGAGGGGCCGATGAAGACACCGTCGGCCAGTTCGGCGGGCTCGTACACCAGCGCATAGTTCTGGATCTTGACGTTGTCGCCGATCCGGACGCCCGTACCGACGTAGGCGCCGCGTCCGACGACACAGCCCTCGCCGAGGCGAGCCTGTTCGCGGATCTGGGCGAGCTCCCAGACGCTGCTGCCGTCGCCGATTTCGGCGGTCTGGTCGACCTGGGCGGTGGGCTGGACTCTGTAACTCACTTCTGTGCCTTCCGGAGCGCGACTTCGCCCGGTGAGCATACGTCCTGGTCCCCGCCCAGCAGCAGCCGGTCGTAGTCGTCCCGGACGGTCGCCCAGTCCCAGACCGAGAGCGCGTGGCGGGACGCCTCGCGCCCGGCCGCGGCCCGGACCTCCTCGGACGCGGTGACGGCCAGGATGCGTTCCACGGCCTGCTCCGGCGTGGTGACCACCCAGTCCTCGGGGAAGAGGGTGCGGGTGCTGTGCGGGCGTCCGGCCACGAACGGCCAGTCCCGGACCACCGGCACCGCACCGGACGCCGCCCCCTCCATCAGGCCGACGTGGCAGCCCTCGCGGACCGAACTGCTGAGGATCACCCCCACACCGGTGAGGACGCCGGGCACGTCGTCGCTCGGCCCGAGCCTGCGCACCGCGCCCGTCGGCTCCAGCTCGGCCAGATCCCGTTCCAGAGCCGTGTGGTAGGCGGCGGCCGCCGCACTGGGCGCGGGGTCGATGCCGCTGCCGACCATGAGCAGGCGGTACCGCTCGTCCGCGGCGCGCAGCAGCCTGATCACCTCCAGGGCCCAGCGCGGGTCCTTCGCGATCTGCCCGATGCCCACCAGGCCCACGGTGAACCGGGCGTCCTCGTCCTTGGGCAGGTCGAACCGCCGCAGGTCCAGCGCGTTGTGCAGGAAACGCAGGCGCGGTGCGTCGGGTTCGAGCAGCCGGGGAACGGCGGCGGTGGTCATCTCCCGCATGTGCTCCGCGATGAACACGACGTCGTCGATCCGGGAGAAGTCCATGATGTGCGGCCAGTAGGTGAACGACTCGTACTTGTGGAGACGCACGACCATCCGGGTGCTCCCCGGATCGACCAGCGTCATGAACGCGGCGGCGGTCGAGCACCATTCGACGAAGGCCGTGTCCGCCCAGTCCAGGTGCGGGCGAAGGGCCGCCTCGACCTGTGCGGCGTACGGGTCCTGGAGCCCGAGGGGTGCCTCGACCATCCGCCGCAGACCCTTGGCCAGCGGCGCCAGCTCCGGGTCGGTTGCCAGGTCGAGGGTGCGCAGTTCGACGCCGGGGTGGTTCGCGTAGTGGTCGGTGAGCAGTCCCAGGAAGTTGGCGTTGGCCCGGTTCACCACGAGCAGCCGCAACGGCCGGTCGGACGGGGGCGCGGCCGCGGGTACGCTCCGGCCGCGGGGCGCGGCCACCGCGCGCGCGACGGCACTGGCGCGCAGCCGGGCCGTGAAGCCGGCCGGGTCGTCCGAGAGGGGGGAGTGGAGCCGGTCGACGTGCGGGACCCGGTGGAACGCCAGCATCAGCGCCCGGACGAAGGCCGCCGTGGCTTCCTTCTCCCGGCCGGCCTTGAATTCGCTGTCCGCATGGGCCAGTTCGGCGCCGTAGGCCTGGACGAGGTGGCGCGGGACGAGTCCTCGGCCGAGTTGGGCCGCGGCCGCCTCCCCGAGCAGTTCGGCCTTGAGCCGCCGGTCCTGAACGCGGTGCGCGCAGACCCCGAGGACGCGTTCGGCGACGAACGGCCGGTCGGTGCGGGTCAGTCTGGAGATCGCCCGTCGGGCGGTCTTGGCCAGAAGTTCATCAGGGATCTGTGGTGTTGGCACGGGAAGGCTCCACTGTTGAGGCGGGAACTGGGACCGTACGGTCAAACGCGAGCGAGGGAAAGTTGCGAACTGCCTCCGTGACCAAGGGAATTCCGAGAGTCACCGGCACCCGCATGAGCACGCCCAACCGGTCGGCCTCCTGCACCAGGGGATGGGCCGCGACCTGGGCGGCACCGGTCAGCACGACCGCACAGGCCAGTGGGCCCAGTACACCGCCGCGCCGCAGCAGCACCCACAGCGAGAGTGCGGCGGCCGCCAGGAAGAGCGGCATCGCGATCTGCTCGGCGAGCCAGTGGGCCCAGTACGTCAGGTTGAGATCGACGAGCCGGGCCCAGGGGTCCGGAACGTCGGGGGAGCGGAAGTGACGGGTGAAGGTGTCCTGGAGGGTGACCTCCGACGAGGGGAGCGCGAGCAGTTTCATCGCGACCGCCACGGCGCCGGAGCATCCGGCCGACACCCCGGCGAGGAGCAGATCCGTCCGGGACCGGCGGAGCGCTCCAAGAACGCACATCGCGACCGCGATCGTGGCGGTGACGATCAGCGCCGTCGAGTAGCGCGTGACCGCGCAGAGGGCCATGGAGCCTGCGAACAGCGCGATCCCCGCGGCCCGTCGGTTCCGGGCCACGAGGACCCCTCCCCAGACAGCGCCGACGACACAGGCCGTGACGAGCCCCTCGCCGAGCGGCTGGAGACTCCACCGGCCGAGGGGGGTGACGAGGAAGGCGATCTGGCCGGTCACGGCCGCTGCTGCGGACAGCCCGGCCGTCCGCAGCAGCCCGCAGACGGCCAGGGAACCGCCCACCGCCAGCAGCAGCCCGAGCGTCCGCATGCCGTCGAGTACCCCGAGCGCCGAGACGAAGGGTGCCAGGAGCAGGGGATAACCGGGCCGGGACGAGAAGACGGACTGATAGCGGGGGTCCCCGGTGGTGATGTCGGGGGCGTCCCGCCACCGCTCCATACAGGTGGTCCGTGCTGCGGAGCGGGAGGCGCCGGGGTCCTTCTTCGAGGCCAGCGGATCGAGGACCTTGCTCCGCGCGGCCGCTTCCGCCCGGCTGGCGCAGAAGGCGGTGAGCGCGGTGCGGTGCGCATGGTCCCGGTCGGCGCCGATGTACTCCTCGGCCGCACGCGCATATCGATATGAATCGGAATAGAGGGTCCAGGAAGTCCCCGCGGTCAGTTGTAACAGCACATAAGACGACAGAGACGAGGAGGGCCGGCGGCCAGACACGGCCGGGCGGCGCGGAGCGGGGCATCGGTCCCCTCGGGCGGCTGCGAGCGGTGGGAACGGGCGAGTTGTGTGCGTGATGCGTGAGGTCCGGGCCGTTCGAGCCGGTGGTTTCTCCGGCGCGCGCACGTCCCGCGAGGAGCATGCCAGTGCGCCCGTTCGGCCGAACGGGCGGGTCCGCCCGCGCCCGGAGCAGGGCGGGTGGGTGCGGCCGTGATCGAGTGTTTCGTCCCGTTCGGGCGTGCGGTGGGGTGGGGCCGCCCGGCCCGGTTTGACCCCTTGCCCAGGCAACCGTAATCTTGACCCTCGGCGTGTTTCCATGCGCGCCCACCCCCTGAGCACATTCCTCCCGGTGGACCCGTCCGGCGGGAGAGGCCGCTCGTCCTTCCGGATCGTCGTGGGCTTCCGCCCGCGCGAGCGGCTGGCATCAGGGGATCCGTTCCGAGCGAGAGAGAGATCCGCGTGTACGCCATCGTGCGCAGCGGTGGCCGTCAGCACAAGGTTGCTGTCGGTGACATCGTTGAGGTTGACAAGATTTCCACTGCCAAGGTTGGCGACACGGTCGAGCTCTCGACCCTGCTCGTGGTCGACGGCGACGCCGTGACCAGCGACCCGTGGGTGCTGGCCGGGATCAAGGTCCAGGCCGAGGTCGTGGACCACCACAAGGGCGCGAAGATCGACATCCTTCGCTACAAGAACAAGACCGGCTACCGCCGTCGCCAGGGTCACCGTCAGCAGTACACGGCGATCAAGGTCACCGGCATCCCCACGGCTGCGAAGTAAGGGACTGAGGAGACATGGCACACAAGAAGGGCGCATCGTCCACCCGGAACGGTCGCGATTCCAACGCTCAGCGGCTCGGTGTGAAGCGCTTCGGCGGCCAGGCCGTCAACGCCGGTGAGATCCTGGTCCGCCAGCGCGGCACCCACTTCCACCCGGGCACGGGTGTCGGTCGCGGTGGCGACGACACGCTGTTCGCGCTGACCGCCGGTGCGGTCCAGTTCGGCACGCACCGTGGCCGCAAGGTCGTGAACATCGTTCCGATCGCCGCCTGATTCACGGCGCTCGTCGAGCGATTTCTGCGGAGGCGGACCTCACTTCCCCCACGGGAAGCGGGTCCGCCTTTCGCGTGTTTCTCCCATGAGAGACGGCCTTCTCCTGTGCGGGACGGCACGAGTGAGACATTTCTGTACGTATGTAACTGGAGGTTCCCACCATGACCACCTTCGTGGACCGCGTCGAGCTGTATGTCGCCGCGGGTAACGGAGGCCACGGCTGCGCCTCCGTACACCGTGAGAAATTCAAGCCGCTGGGCGGGCCGGACGGCGGCAACGGCGGGCGCGGCGGCGACGTGACCCTGGTCGTCGACCAGTCGATCACCACGCTCCTCGACTATCACCACCGCCCGCACCGCAAGGCCACCAACGGGCAGCCCGGCGAGGGCGGCCACCGTTCCGGCAAGGACGGGCAGGACCTGGTCCTGCCGGTGCCCGACGGCACGGTCGTGCTCGACAAGCACGGCAACGTACTGGCGGACCTCGTCGGCCAGGGCACCACGTTCGTGGCCGGTCAGGGCGGTCGCGGGGGTCTGGGCAACGCCGCGCTGGCCTCCGCCCGGCGCAAGGCCCCCGGCTTCGCGCTGCTCGGCGAGCCCGGCGAGGCCCGGGACATCGTCCTGGAACTCAAGACCGTCGCCGATGTCGCGCTGGTGGGCTACCCGAGCGCGGGCAAGTCCTCGCTCATCTCCGTCCTGTCGGCGGCCAAGCCGAAGATCGCCGACTACCCGTTCACGACGCTCGTGCCGAACCTCGGCGTGGTCACCGCGGGCAGCACCGTCTACACCATCGCCGACGTCCCCGGTCTGATCCCCGGCGCCAGCCAGGGTCGCGGCCTCGGCCTGGAGTTCCTGCGGCACGTGGAGCGCTGCTCGGTCCTCGTGCACGTCCTGGACACCGCGACGCTGGAGTCCGACCGTGACCCGGTCTCCGACCTCGACGTGATCGAGGAGGAGCTGAAGCAGTACGGCGGTCTGGACGACCGGCCCCGCATCGTCGTCCTCAACAAGATCGACATCCCGGACGGCAAGGACCTCGCGGACATGATCCGCCCGGACCTGGAGGCGCGCGGCTACCGCGTCTTCGAGGTGTCGGCCGTCGCCCGTACCGGGCTGAAGGAGCTCTCCTACGCGCTCGCGGGCGTCATCGAGGAGGCGCGTGCGGCCCGGCCCGTGGAGGCGGCGACCCGTATCGTCATCCGCCCGAAGGCCGTCGACGACGCCGGATTCACCGTCACCAAGGAGGAGGACGGCCTCTACCGGGTGCGCGGCGACAAGCCGGAGCGCTGGGTACGGCAGACCGACTTCAACAACGACGAGGCCGTGGGTTATCTGGCCGACCGGCTCAACCGCCTCGGTGTCGAGGACCAGTTGATGAAGGCCGGTGCCCGCGAGGGCGACGGTGTGGCCATCGGCGCCGAGGACGACGCGGTCGTCTTCGACTGGGAACCGACCATGGCGTCCGGCGCGGAGATGCTCGGCCGGCGCGGCGAGGACCACCGCTTCGAGGCACCCCGCCCGGCCGCGCAGCGCCGCCGCGACCGCGAGGCCGAACGCGACGAGGCGCAGCGGGAGTTCGACGACTTCGACCCGTTCTAGTGCTGCGACCGGAAAGGTTCACCGGCTCGCGACGTCCGGCACGGCACCTCGCCGCGTTGTCGCATCACCCGAGTACGTCCCGCACGAGGGCGATGCTCCGCCTTGCGATGCACCGCACCGGACGCCGCGAGCTTCCCGGCAAACCTTTCCGGCCACAGCACTAGACGATCCGGGGGGCGCCCGGCCCGGCCCCGAACGGTTCTTTCCGGGTCGGCCCGGTCCCGAACGGTCCTTCCGAGCCGTTCCGGTTCCGGAAGGGCCGACCCGGGCCGGGCTCCGTCCCGAACTCGGATCGGGCCGGCCCGGCCGCCCGGTCCCGGGCCGTTCCGTCAAGTGCCGAACGGGCCTGTTCCGTACGGCCGTCCGGTGGTCCGGTGAGTACTCCGCGTCAGCCGGATGACAAACGGAGCGCGCTCAAGGGTGATTCATGCCGCTCGACCGTGTGGCGTCGATCACCCGTCAAGGAAGCGTCAATCCCGGTGTTTGCCCTGATCGCAGGGCAACGCAAGGTTGCGGCGCGGCGTGCGGTGGCCTACGTCCACCTTGCGAGACGGTAACGGAGAGTGCAACCATCGCTGTATCTCCCAGCCCTCAAGGTAGGTCGTCCGTGTCTGCTCAGCACATAGCCAAAGCCCGAACCACAGCAGTCGTGCTCGCCGGAGGCACCGGCCAGCGCGTGGGTCTGTCGATCCCGAAGCAGCTGCTGAAGATCGCGGGCAAGGCGGTCATCGAGCACACGCTGTCCATTTTCGAACAGGCCGACTCCATCGACGACATCATCGTGCTGATGGCCCCCGGGTACGTGCCCGACGTGGAGAAGATCGTCGCCAAGGCCGGGCTCGGCAAGGTCGTCAAGGTGATCGAGGGCGGTTCCACCCGCAACGAGACCACCGAGTTGGCCATCGCGGCCCTCGGCGAGGGTCTGGCCGAGGGCGAGGACCGCAACGTCCTGTTCCACGACGCCGTGCGCCCGCTGCTCTCGCAACGGGTCATCAAGGACTGCGTCGACGCCCTGGAGCGCTACCAGGCGGTGGATGTCGCCATCCCGTCCGCGGACACGATCATCGTGACGCGTACCCACGGCGGCGACGGCGAGTTCATCACCGATGTGCCCGACCGTTCCCGGCTGCGTCGTGGCCAGACGCCGCAGGCGTTCAAGCTGTCCACGATCCGCAGGGCGTACGAGATCGCGGCGGGCGACCCGAACTTCCAGGCCACCGACGACTGTTCGGTGGTCCTGAAGTACCTCCCCGACGTGCCGATCTACGTGGTCGCGGGCGACGAGTACAACATGAAGGTCACCCAGCCGGTCGACGTCTTCATCGCGGACAAGCTCTTCCAGCTGGCCTCCACGGCCGTTCCGCAGCCGACGGACGACGCCGCCTACCGCGAGCTGCTGTCCGGCAAGACCCTGGTCGTCTTCGGCGGTTCGTACGGCATCGGCGCGGACATCGCGTCGCTCGCCGAGTCCTACGGCGCCACCGTCTACGCCCTGGGCCGCTCCACCACCGGCACGCATGTGGAGAACCCGGAGCACATCGACGACGCGCTCTCCAAGGCCTACGCCGACACCGGCCGCATCGACTACGTGGTCAACACCGCGGGCGTGCTCCGCATCGGCAAGCTGGCCGAGACGGACAACACGACCATCCAGGAAGCGCTGAACGTCAACTACCTGGCACCGGTCCAGATCGCCCGCGCCTCCCACAAGTACCTCGCCGAGACCAAGGGGCAGCTGCTCCTCTACACCTCCAGCAGCTACACGCGGGGCCGCGCGGAGTACAGCCTCTACTCGTCCACCAAGGCCGCCATGGTCAACCTGACCCAGGCCCTGGCGGACGAGTGGGCGAACGAGGGCGTGCGGGTGAACTGCGTGAACCCCGAGCGCACCGCCACGCCGATGCGCACCAAGGCGTTCGGCGAGGAGCCCGCGGGTACGCTGCTCTCCTCCGAGGCGGTCGCGAGGACCTCCCTCGACGTCCTGCTTTCCGAGATGACCGGCCATGTCATCGACGTACGGCAGCAGGACCCGACCCGCGGTGCCTCCGAGGCATCGGGCTTCGAGCAGGCGCTGGCCGCAGTGCTGGACCGACAGGCCGATGTGTAATACTGCTTGACAATCCACCATTCGGACCCCTGAAGTCGCCTGCGCGCGAATTCCAGGGGTCCGAATTCGTGAAGCTCCGGCTTCACAATTTCCTCGCAAGGCATCCAGTCGGCACCCTCGGGAGCGGTACTTCGTGATTTCGAAAGCCATGCGCTTGGCCAGGGTGGGCAGCGCTTCGGAGCTGGCCGCAGCTCTTCTCATGGCTCTGGGTTTCCCATGCATAATGCTCGCGGCCCTGCTCCCCGACCTCTGGTTCTTCGCCGGCGCCGCCGCGGTGACCTACCTGGCCGACCAGCACCTGCACCGGCGCGGCAGCTATCTGATCAACCGGCTGTCCGCCGTCCGCGCGGGGCTCTCGATCCGCTTCCTGGTCCGTCAGCTCCTGCTCATCCTGCTGCTCACCCGCATGGGGTACGGCGAGGCGACGCTCTTCTACACGACCGTCGCCTGCCTGCTGGCCTTCTACGCCCTCCAGGCACCGCAGAGCGCGATAGTGACGTTGATCAAGAACCGTCGCAGGCTCCCGGTCGTCACCCGCAACATCGACCTGGAGCGGGTGCGGATCCCCGACGCCCCCCGGCCGCTGCTGATGAACCGGGCCGCGGAGAAGATGCTCCATCTGGACGTCTTCGCGATGGTGGGCGTCCTGGTCGCGGTGGAGACCGATGTGCACGTCATCGCCTACGCGGGCCTGGCCGTGACCCTGGTGCTCGCGGCCTGCTACCTGGCGGCGCTGGTCCCGTACCTCCGGCCGAAGCGGATCGTGGGGCCCGACGCCAAGGTGCTCGGCGCGGTGGACACCTGGCTGCGTGAGTACCAGCCGACGGTGGTGCTCTACTTCTCCGGTTCCAAGGACTCGGCCTACCAGGCCAACATGTGGCTGGAGACCATGGCGCAGGTCGAGGGCCGCCCGCTGATCCTGCTGCGCGAGCGGGTCATCCTGCCCCAGCTGAACACGACGTCGGTGCCGGTGCTCTGCGTGCCCGGTGGCGTGCACCTGATGAACCTGGATCTCTCGTCGGTGCGGGTCGCGCTCTACGCGGCCAACGTCGGCAAGAACATCCATCTGCTCCGGGTGCCGACGATGAAGCACGTCTTCATCGGCCACGGCGACAGCGACAAGATCGCCAGCGTCAACCCGTACAGCAAGGCGTACGACGAGGTGTGGACCGCGGGCCGGGCCGGCCGCGACCGCTACGCACTGGCGGACGTCGGGGTGCGCGACGAGGACATCGTCGAGGTGGGCCGCCCGCAGCTGGCCCCCATCCGGCCGTGGTCCGGCGCGCCGAAGAACCCGATCCCGACCGTGCTGTACGCCCCCACGTGGGAGGGCTGGGACGACAACCCGGGCAACACCTCGCTGCTGCTGGCCGGCGAGAACATCGTCCGGCGCCTGCTGAACGCCGAGAAGCCGGTCCGCCTGCTCTACAAGCCGCACCCCTTCACGGGCACCCGCAGCGCCAAGGCCAAGGCCGCGCACCAGCGGATCACCGCGATGATCGAGAAGGCCGCCGCCGAGCGGGCCACCGACCCCCGTTGGGCGGAAGAGGCCACGGCGCTCCGGTCGGTGCAGGCCGAGGCGCGGGCCGAACTGACCCGTATCGAGGCGCGCCTCGACGTGCTGACGAGCGGCGGACAGACTTCCGGGGACGAGGCCGAGCTGTCCCGCGACTCGCTGGCCGACCCGGCGCGCGAGGCCGAGATCGCACGGCTCAGGGACGAGTGGAACGCGGCGTCCTGGCGCGCGCTCGGCTGGTGGGAGCACAAGGTCGTCACGGGCGCCCGGATGCGGCTGTACGACTGCTTCAACGAGTCGGACGCCATGGTCTCGGACATCTCCAGTGTGGTGTCGGACTTCATCGCCAGCGGGAAGCCGTACGCGGTCACCGACTCGGCCGCCCTGGGCGAGGACGAGTTCCGGCGGCAGAACACCGCGGTGCGTGCCGCGGTCATCCTGTCCAACGAGGCGACCGAGCTGGACGCCCTGCTCGCGGCGGTGTCGGACCCCGAGGCGGACACCCTGGCCACCGACCGGCGCGAGCTGAAGGAATATCTCCTCGGTCCGGACGAGCCCACCTCGATCGTGCAGTTCAACAGGGCCGTCGAGGCGCTCGCGGCCAAGTCGGCGGCCCGGAACACACGGGTGGCGAAGAACGTCGGCGAGCCCGTGAGTGGCTGAAAACGGCGTGTCTCGATAGCACACATCATCATGCCCGGCATAGCCCGAAAAGGGTTGTGCCGGGCTTTTGTGATGAGCACCACTCTTTGGGGGGAGAGTATGGGGCAACCAACGCATGATGTCGCCTGTCTTCTGTTGATGTGAACGACATGCCAATCCCTGACGTGACCGTGGTCGTCGGCGCCTATGAGGCCATGCCCTACCTCGTGCGCTGCCTCGAATCGGTGGAGGCGCAGACCATCGGCGCCCACCGGATCGAGATCGTGGCGGTCGACGACGGCTCGACCGACGGCACCGGTGAGTACCTGGAGGAGTTCGCGGCCCGGTCCGCGGTGCCGACCCGGGTGGTCAGGCAGGCGAATTCCGGCGGTCCCAGCGGGCCGCGCAACGTGGGCCTCGGGCTGGCCCGCGGCCGTTACGTCTTCTTCCTCGACGCCGACGACTATTTCGGCGAGGAGGCCCTGGAACGCATGGTCGCGATGGCCGACCGGGCGGGCACCGATGTGGTGCTGGGCAAGGTCGTCGGTGTGAACAGAGGTGCGCCGAAGTCGATGTGGACGGCCACCAGGGAACGTGTCGACGTCTACAACTCCAAGGTCATATACACGCTCAGTGCGCAAAAACTCTTCCGGCGTGCGCTGCTGGAGCGGCTCGGTCTGAGATTCGACGAGGGACTCAAGACGGGCGAGGACGCGCTTTTCACCATGGAGGCGTATCTGCGGGGCGCCGGGATTTCCGTCGTCTCCGATTACACCTGTTACTACCTCGTCGGCCGTGACGACGGAAAGCACGTCACCAAGAGCGGCACCTACGAATGGCGCTTCGATTCCATGCGCGCCATGATGCAGCTCATCCACCGCCTCGAACCCGCCGGGCCGAAGCGCGATTTCCTGATGGTCCGCCCCTTCACGGTCGGGATGCTGCAGCAGTTCGGCCCGGTCTTCCTCCGTGACTCGGAGGAGGTCCGGCGGCACAAACTGGAGCTCGCCGCCCCGCTCATGGACGCCTACTGGGACGCCGGGGTGGCGCGTCTGATCAAGGTCGCCGAGCGGCTGCGGCTCGCCGCCGTGGCGCGCGGCAGCTCCGACATCCTGGTGGACGTGCTGACCTTCGTGCGGGACAAGTCCGTTCCGGATGTGGTGCGTTCGCGTAAGGGGGACAAGCTGTTCCTGGCGTACCCGCACTTCCGGGACCGGTCGAGCGGGCTCTCCGACGCGGACTTCGAGGTCACCGTGCCGGACTGGCACGACGGCAAGCGCATCGAGCGGCCCGCGGCGGCGGCCCGCAGGGCGTCGCTGTCCCGGCGCCTCGCCCGACGCGTGCGGCGGGACGTACGGCGCTGGAAGTCGCGGATCGTCGCGCGCTGAGCGATGGCCGGTCCGGTCCGCATGTGCGTCCGCCCCGAATCCGGCGATGCGTCCGGCCCGGTCCCGGACGGCCATTCCGGCCCCGGCATATGACAGTTCCGGCCCCGGACATATGACCGATCCGATTCCGGGCGCGTGTTCCGCATTTCGTTCATGAAGTTGACGGGTTTTGTTCATGAAGTTGACGCACCGGGAAGCGCGCGGCGATTCTCAGTAAAGTCGCCCATCGGGTCGCGGACGCGGCACGTCGGATATCCCAACCGTGAGGACTGGTCACGTGAAGGCTCTCGTACTGTCCGGAGGGGCCGGCACACGCCTGCGTCCCATCACGCACACCTCGGCCAAACAACTGGTGCCGGTGGCGAACAAGCCCGTGCTGTTCTACGGCCTGGAAGCCATCGCGGAAGCGGGCATCACCGAGGTCGGCATCATCGTCGGCGAGACCGCGGACGAGATCCGCGAGGCGGTCGGCGACGGTTCCCGGCTCGGCATCGACGTCACGTACATCCCACAGGAACAGCCGCTCGGCCTCGCCCACGCGGTGCTGATCGCCCGCGACTTCCTGGGGGACGACGACTTCGTCATGTACCTCGGCGACAACTTCATCGTCGGCGGGATCACCGGTCTGGTGGACGGGTTCCGAAAGGAGCGGCCCGACGCGCAGATCCTGCTGACCCGGGTGCCTGACCCGACCTCCTTCGGCGTCGCGGAACTCGACGCCGAGGGCCGGGTGGTGGGCCTGGAGGAGAAGCCGAGGGAGCCCAAGAGCGACCTGGCGCTCGTCGGCGTCTACCTGTTCACCCCCGCCATCCACGAGGCGGTCCGTTCGATCGAGCCCTCCTGGCGGGGCGAGCTGGAGATCACCCACGCCATCCAGTGGCTGATCGACCAGGAGCGCGACGTCCGCTCCACCACGATCCGCGGGTACTGGAAGGACACCGGCAACGTCACCGACATGCTGGAGGTCAACCGCACGGTCCTGGAGACCGTCGAGCCCGCCCAGGACGGGGCCGAGGTCGACGACGACACCGAGATCATCGGCCGGGTGCGGATCGAACCCGGCGCCAAGGTCAGCGGCAGCCGCATCGTCGGCCCGGCGATCATCGGCGCGCGGTCGGTGATCAGCGGCGCGTACGTGGGCCCGTTCACCTCGATCTCGGAGGACGTCCGGATCGAGGACAGCGAGATCGAGTACTCCATCGTCCTGCGGGGCGCCTCCGTCGCGGGCGTCCGCCGCGTCGAGGCGTCGCTCATCGGCCGAGACGTCGAGGTGACCCCCGCGCCCCGTTCCCCGTCCGCCCACCGACTCGTGCTCGGCGACCACAGCAAGGTGCAGATCTCCTCATGACCACCCACATCCTGGTGACCGGCGGCGCCGGATTCATCGGCTCGCACTACGTCCGTACGGTGCTCGGCCCCGAGGGCCCCGGTGACGTCGCCGTCACCGTGCTCGACAAGCTCACCTACGCGGGCAATCCCGCCAATCTCGACGAGGTGCGCGACCACCCCGGCTTCCGGTTCGTGCAGGGCGACATCTGCGACGCCGAGCTGGTCGCCGGACTGATGGCCGAGCACGACCAGGTGGTGCACTTCGCCGCCGAGTCCCATGTGGACCGCTCCATCGACGGCGGTGCCGAGTTCGTCCGTACGAACGTCGTGGGCACCCACACCCTGATCCACGCCGCGCACCTGGCCGGAGTCAAGACCTTCGTGCACATCTCCACGGACGAGGTCTACGGCTCGATCGACGAGGGCTCCTGGCCCGAGACCGACCCGCTCGCGCCCAACTCGCCGTACTCCGCCGCCAAGGCGTCCAGCGATCTGATCGCGCTCTCGTACCACCGCACCCACGGCCTCGACGTGCGCGTGACCCGCTGCTCCAACAACTACGGGCACCACCACTTCCCCGAGAAGGTCATCCCGCTCTTCGTCACCAACCTGCTGGACGGCGGGACGGTCCCGCTCTACGGCGACGGCGGCAACGTCCGCGACTGGCTGCACATCGACGACCACGTCCAGGGCATCGAACTGGTCCGTACGAAGGGCCGGGCCGGTGAGATCTACAACATCGGCGGCGGCACGGAGCTGTCCAACAAGGAGCTGACCGCCCTGCTGCTGGAGGCGTGCGGCGCCGACTGGAGCAGCGTCACCTACGTCGAGGACCGCAAGGGCCACGACCGCCGGTACTCGGTCGACTGCGCCAAGATCCGCCAGGAGCTGGGCTACGAGCCCCGCAAGGACTTCCGCACCGGCCTCGCCGAGACCGTGCGGTGGTACCGCGACAACCGTGCCTGGTGGGAGCCGCTGAAGGAGAGGGCCGCCCTGTGAGCGCCGTCTGGCTGGTCACCGGAGCCGCCGGGATGCTGGGCCGGGACGTCCTGGCCCGGCTCGCCGACGAGGACGTCACCGCGGTCGCCGCGGACCGGAGGGCCGTCGACGTCGCCGACCCCGGATCGGTGCGGGCGGCCTTCGAGGAGCACCGCCCCGCCGTCGTGGTGAACTGCGCCGCCTGGACCGCGGTCGACGACGCCGAGACCATGGAAGCCTCCGCGCTGCTGGTCAACGGCACGGGGCCCGAGGTCCTCGCCGCGGCCTGCCGCGAGCACGGCGCCGTCCTCCTCCAGGTCTCCACGGACTACGTCTTCGCCGGTGACGCCGAGAAGCCGTACGCCGAGGACGGCCCGACCGGGCCGCGCAGCGCCTACGGCCGTACGAAGCTGGCCGGTGAGCGGGCCGTGCTCGGCACCCTGCCGGACACCGGCTACGTGGTCCGCACCGCCTGGCTGTACGGCGCGGGCGGCGGCAACTTCGTGCGGACCATGATCAGGCTGGAGGGGACGAAGGACACTCTCGACGTGGTGGACGACCAGCGCGGACAGCCCACCTGGACCGTCGACCTGGCCGACCGGCTGGTCCGGCTCGGGCAGGCGGCTCTCGCGGGCACCGCCCCCGCGGGCGTCTACCACGGCACCGGTGGCGGCGAGACCACATGGTTCGGCCTCACCCGCGAGATCTTCCGGCTGCTCGGCGCCGATCCGGGGCGCGTCCGTCCCACGACCAGTGCCGCCTTCGCGCGGCCGGCCCCGCGGCCCGCGTACAGCGTGCTGGGGCACGATCGCTGGTCGGTGGCCGGAATCGAACCGATCCGGGACTGGCGGGAGGCTCTGGAGGCGGCCTTTCCGGCACTCGTCGCGGCGGAGAGGCCGTGAGGAACCCCGCACGCACTTCGTGTGAGCTTTCAGGCGAGTTTCGGATGCGTGTTCCGATGGTCTGATTCCGGCCGAATTTCAGCTCTGTGAAAACGAGGGTTTGAAACGGGGAAACGCTTACGTCGCAGTACGTTCATACGGTAACTTCGCCGGGACCGGACCCATTGGTGCCTCCGAAGGGCTGCTCCCACGTGAACCGCCATGACTTTCTGCGTCATTTGCACCGCATCTACCGTCCCCGGAACTATCTGGAAATCGGGGTCAACGACGGCAGGAGTCTGGCTCTTTCACGAGTGCCCTCCGTCGCCGTCGACCCCGCTTTCCGGGTGATCACGGACATCAGCTGCGATGTTCACCTGGTCAAGGCGACGAGCGACAAGTTCTTCGCCCGCAAGGACCCGCTCCTGCACCTGCGCAACGGCCGCAATCCGTTCCGCGCCCTCGCCCGCCGCGACCCGCTCAATCTGTTCGGCGGGGACCCGAAGGTGGAACTCTCCTTCATCGACGGCATGCACCTCTTCGAGTACGCCCTGCGCGACTTCATGAACGTCGAGAAGCACTCCCGCTGGTCGAGCGTGATCGTGTTGGACGACATGCTGCCGCGGGACGTCGACGAGGCGGCCCGCGACCGTCACACCAAGTTCTGGGCCGGTGACGTCTACAAGGTGGTGCAGGTACTCCGCCGCTTCCGCCCCGACCTGGTCGTCGTCGAGGTGGACACGGCCCCGACCGGCGTGGCCGTCGTGTTCGGCGCCGACCCGGAGAACCGGATCCTGAAGAACGAGTACGACCGGATCATCGAGGAGTACGTCGTACCCGATCCGCAGGGCGTGCCCGAGGAGGTGCTGGTGCGGAAGGACGCCGTCCAGCCCGAGGCGCTGCTGCGCGCGGACTTCTGGCCCGCTCTGGTGCGTGCCCGTAACCTGCGCCGCCCGCGCTCGGCGCTCGCGCCCCTGCGCCGGAGCATCGAGTCCGTGACCGGCACGCGGCGGTGACCGGAGCGCGTCATGGCGGGCGTGCGACTTCGACCGGCGCGCGGCCATGACCGCCGCCGCGCCGTTCTCGCGGCCGGTCCGCAACGGAGCACGGCCGTGACGGGCCCGCCCCCGCCAGGACAGTGGAGGGGGACGGGCCGTACGAAAGCCCCGTGATCCGCCTTGATCACGGGACTTTCGCCGTTCCCGTCCGGTTCAGCCCCGGGCGCGCAGCTCCGCGTAGTACGCCTTGCACGCCGCGTACGACGGCAGCAGCCCCTGCTTCTCTGCCTCGGCCAGTGAGGGGGCCGCGGCGTCCTTGTCGGACAGCAGGGGCGTGATGCCCTCCGGCCACTCGATGCCCAGCTCCGGATCGAGCGGGTCGACGCCGTGCTCGCGGGTGGGCGCGTAGCCCTCGGAGCACAGGTACACCACCGACGCGTCGTCCGTCAGGGCCATGAAGGCGTGACCGAGCCCCTCGGAGACGTAGACGGCGTGATGGTCCACGTCGTCGAGCCGGACGGCCTCCCACCGCTTGTACGTGGGGGAGCCGACCCGGATGTCCACGATGACGTCCAGTACCGCGCCGCGCACGCACTTGACGTACTTCGCCTGGCTCGGCGGCACGTCGGCGAAGTGGACACCGCGCAGTGTTCCTCGGCCGGAGACGGAGAAGTTGGCCTGCGCGAGGCTCAGCGTGTGCCCGACGGCCTCGCCGAGGTCGGAGGCCTTGAACCACTCGTGGAAGCTGCCGCGGCTGTCCGGGAAGACCTTGGGTTCGTGCACCCAGGCCCCTGAGATGGAGAGCTGCCGCATGCGATCACGTCCTCGTTCCGTATGTTCTGGTGCTTCTGGTGCTTCTGGCGGTGCGGTGGTGATGCGGCCTCGCCCCGGGCCGGCCGGTGGGTGTCGACCGGCCCCGGGGGATCGGCCGACGGCGCCCACGACGGCACGCGGGGCGGCCGAGGGGTCAGCCGGCGAGGAGCCGCTCGGCGAGGCGGCGCGCACGCTTCCGGCCCTGCGGAGGGAGCCTGCGCACGACGGGGCCGCCGATGGTGCGCAGCGCCCGTCGCAGTGTCGCCTTCCGGCGCTGCGCGGTGACGCCCGCCATGACGGAGGCCGGGGCCTCGGCCAGTTCCGGGGCCAGCTGGATCCGCCCGCCCGCTCCGATCGTGACGGAGCACAGGGGAAGCGCGGGGTTCTTCTCCCCGTCCAGCCGGACGGAGAGGTTCCAGTCGCCCGCCGCGAGGCCGGGCGCGCGGTCCGGGAGAACGAGGTGGGCCCGGCCCTTCGTCGGGTGCAGCGTGGTGCGCAGCGTGTGCGCGGCCGTGCCGGTTCCGTCGGCCGGGGTCAGGACCAGGCGGGCCTCGGACGTGGCGGTGGTGTCGGTGGTGAAGAGGTCCAGCCGGAGTTCGGTCCGGCGGCCCGGGACCCGCAGCACCGGACGTCCCTCCAGATAGGCGGCGAGCTTCTTGCCGCGGCGGCTCACGTCGAGCGTGAGATTGCTGTGCGGGTCGGTGAAGTACGGGATGACGGCGCGTGCCGGTGAACCGAGCGACGCGGGCAGGCAGGTGGCGTCCACCTCCGGCGCGCGGTCGGCGCCGAGCCGTGCCTTGCGGACCAGACCGAGGCCGCGCAGCGGTACCCAGATGTCCCAGAAGCCGCGGGAGACCCGGCCGCGGCCCTTGACGGCCTCCGAGGAGACATGGCCGCCGCCCCGCAGCACGACCTCGCAGACGCCGTCGCCGAGATCGTCGATCTCGGTGGTGAACGAGGCGGGGCAGGGCCATTCGACGGCCGTCTCGCGGTTGCGCAGCGACAGTTCGGCGGAGAAGCCGTCGATGTCGTCGGTGACGTCCAGCGGTTCGTCGCGCGGGAGCAGACCGCCCCCGGTGTCCGGGTGCAGGAAGTAGCGGCCGTCGCGGCGCAGCAGCCTCACCGGCTCCTGGTCGTCGCCGTGGACCAGCCGGGCGGTGACGGTGATGGCGACGCGGCCGTCCGTCTGCCAGGCGAACTCCTCCAGCCGGGCCGCCGCCTTGACGCCGCCGGCGAACCGGGCGATCCGGAGCAGGCCCTCCCGGTCGTCCTTGCGCAGGAGCGTCGACCGCACCCGCAGCAGCGGGCCGAGGCCGTCGTGCACGCCGTCGCCCATGAAGTCGAGGGCCAGCGGCCTGATCGCGTCGACCATCTCGTGGAGGAATTCGGGGTGGTACTTGACGACCGAGGGCTCGCTCAGTCGGCCCAGCATCTCGACCCGGTAGAAGCGGCGCAGCAGCAGATCCCGGAACGAGCCGGGTTCGGTGTTGGCCACGACGACGTCCAGGACCTCACGGAGGTTCCCGTAGTACTGGGACGGGACGATCTTGGCGGATCCCGCGTTCTTGCCGTCGTCGCGCCGGGAGTAGTAGTAGCAGGTGTAGCTCCCGAGGATCGAGACGGCCTTCGCGGGGAAGTACGCCTGCATCATGTAGAGCTGGTCCTCCAGCCGGCGCTTGCCCTCGGGATAGGCGATGCCGTTCTCACGGAGGAACGCCGTACGGAACATCTTGTGCGGCGTGAGGCTGTCGTACAGGGGCGCGTCGTGGAGCGTGCACTTCTCGCGGTCCTTCTTGAACACGCCGTGCGGCACACCGCGGAAGTTGCTGGCCACCTTGCCGATGACGATGTCCGAGCCGTTGCGGTGCCCCATCTCGTACAGACGGCGCAGGGCGTCCGAGGCGAGGTGGTCGTCCTGGTCGACGAACTGGACGTACTCGCCCTTCGCCTCGTCCACGCCGATGTTGCGGGGCTTTCCCGGCCAGCCGGAATTGGGGATGGTGATCAGCCGGAAATGGGGGTGCTCCGCCGACAGTTTCTCCAGCCGAGCAGGGGTGTCGTCCGTCGACCCGTCGTTCACGAACAGAACTTCGAACTCTTCCGGGGGCAATGACTGCCGCAGGAGCGAGTCGATGCAGGGGTCGATGTACTTGCCCGGGTTGTACACCGGAATGACGACACTAACTTTGACTGGCATCGCTGCTGTCCCATGTCTGGTAGGTCTCTGGAGAGGGCGGCGGATGCGGGGCCGACACTGCCACTGCCGAAGCGAACGGGGGAGGGCCGCCGCATTGCACCCTATCGGCTCTTAGATGAACGAAGTGACCCGAGGGTTGCGCGGAGTTCGGCGTGCGTCGGCATTCTTCCGTTCCCCCGGCGCGAAGGCACGCCGCCGGGAAGACGGTCGTTTCGAATGCGTTTCCGCAGTTCCGTACAGGCGTTGCACAAAGTGCACGGGTGTGCGGGCAAGGGTGTACGCGTACGGGGAAAGGGCCCCATGGGGGCAGGGGTAATGGCGTAAGGGTGCGGGGCGGGGCGGCAGGGCTACGACATCCGTAGGGGGTGGGACGGCCTGTTCCGGGACGGCCGTACCACATGCGTACCGACACATGTACGAATGACGTATGTGCGAATGCGCCGGGACCGCCCGGGACCGGGAGAACCGGGGCCCGTGCGTCCACGGGGCGAAACGCGTGGGCGCCCGTTCCCCTCTTTCGCGTAGATTGCGGGGGCTGGGCGAGGCCGAATCATTGGGGATGGACGTGTCAGGGGCAAGGCAGGGCGTCACAGAGGCCCGCAGGATCGTGGTCAAGGTCGGTTCCTCCTCGCTCACCACGGCGGCGGGCGGCCTCGACGCCGACCGGGTCGACGCGCTCGTCGACGTGCTCGCCAAGGTGCGCAGCGGCGGGGAGCGCGAGATCGTGCTCGTCTCCAGTGGCGCCATCGCCGCCGGGCTCGCCCCGCTCGGCCTGCACCGGCGGCCCAAGGACCTGGCCAGGCAGCAGGCCGCGGCCAGCGTCGGGCAGGGGCTGCTCGTCGCCCGCTACACCGCCTCCTTCGCGCGGTACGGCGTACGCGTCGGGCAGGTGCTGCTGACCAGCAACGACACCAGTCGCCGCGCCCACTACCGCAACGCCTGCCGCACCCTCGACCAACTCCTGGACATGGGTGCGTTCCCGATCGTCAACGAGAACGACACCGTGGCCACGGACGAGATCCGGTTCGGCGACAACGACCGGCTCGCGGCCCTCGTCGCTCACCTGGTCCGCGCGGACCTGCTGGTCCTCCTTTCGGACGTGGATGGTCTCTACGACGGCGATCCGAGCGTCCCGGGCGCCTCGCGGGTCGCCGAGGTGGCCGGTCCCGAGGATCTGGCGGGGGTCGTCATCGGCAGCGCGGGGAAGGCGGGCGTCGGCACCGGAGGCATGGTCACCAAGGTCGAGGCCGCCCGGATCGCCACCGCCGCCGGGGTCCCCGTCGTCCTCACCTCGGCGAGCCGGGCCGCCGACGCCCTGGCCGGACGGGACACCGGCACGTACTTCCACCGCACGGGGCGGCGGTCCGCCGACCGGCACCTCTGGCTCGCCCACGCCTCCACCCCGCAGGGCTCGCTGACCCTCGACGACGGGGCGGTCCGAGCGCTCGTCGAGCGGCACGGCTCGCTGCTGCCCGCCGGGATCGTGGCGGTCGAGGGCGAGTTCACCGCCGGTGATCCGGTGGAACTGCGCGATGCCTCAGGGCGTCCCGTGGCTCGCGGGCTCGTCAACTTCGACGCGAAGGAGATCCCGCAACTGCTCGGCCGCTCCACCCGCGACCTGGCACGGGAACTCGGTCCGGCGTACGAGCGCGAGATCGTACACAGGGACGATCTTGTCGTTCTGCACCGCTGACAGACCCCCTGAAACGGTTGAAAGTCCCGTCCCAGGACGGAGACCTTCGGGAAAACCACCCCATGCCGGGCCGCGGGCTGGTCAACTTTGTAACGGGGACACAGCGGGGTACCGCACAGTAAACGCATACACAGGAGGCCGCCGGTGAGACGAGCGCGCCCGGGGGCGCCGCCCCGAGGAACGGGTGGCCGGGCCCTGACCAGTGTCGGAGCAGGTGCCGACTTCGACGGGAGCCGGCCCGCGGACCGTACGGACGACCGGACCACCGGGTTCGGGCCCGCAGCGGTGAAACCGGGGCCGATGGGCGAGGGTCGTGCCCCGGAGCGCACCCCGTCGAGGCTCTGGCACATCACGTTGAGCGTCTCGGGGGTCGAGATCCCGCTCAGGGAGGTCAGACGCGGCCTCGAACAGCTCGCGCACGACCATCCCTTCCTGCTGACCAGCCGGTATGCCAACGACCACGCGGAGATCCGCTACTGGGAGGAGGCCCGAGACCTGCACGATGCCGCGGCGGTCGCGCTACGGCTCTGGGGAGAGCACCGCTCCACCGCCGGGCTCCCGCCCTGGGAGATCGTCGGTCTGGAGGTCATCGACCGCGAGACGTATCACCAGCGCGTCGCCGAGGGATACGGGCCGCCCCCGGCGGCCCCGGTCGGCGTGCACCCCTTCTGAGCACCCGTACCACCGGCCACGGGCCCCGGGCGCGACTGCCCGGGGCCCGGTACGACCAGGGGGGCGTCGGCACGCATCCCGGGCGCGGCCGGTCGCGGGTGTTCGGCACGGGTTTCGCGCGCGGCCGGTCACAGGTTCGCGCACAGCTCGTCGCGCGGGTGCGCGGCGCATTCCGCGGATGCCCCGCCACGGGAGATCCGGCACGGGTTCCGGGCATGACCGGCCCGGGGCAGTTGTCTCGCATCACGGGATACGTGGCGGATGTCCGCGGTGTGCGCACTACGCTGCGGGCATGACCATGCTCTCGCCGTACGACAACATGTCCCCGGTCGCCCAGGCCGCCTACCGGGCGCGCGCCGCCGCCGCCGACATCGCGCCTTCGCCGCGCGCGGCGAAGGACGACGCGCTGCTCGCGATCGCGGACGCGCTGGAGGTACGGACGGGCGAGATCGTCGAGGCCAACGCCGAGGACGTCGCCCGCGCCCGCGAGGCCGGGACCAGCGAGGCGATCGTCGACCGCCTCACCCTCACCCCGGAGCGGATCCGCGCCATCGCCGCCGACGTTCGCGACGTGGCGGCGCTGCCCGACCCGGTCGGCGAGGTCGTCCGGGGCTCCACCCTGCCCAACGGCATCGATCTGCGACAGGTCCGGGTGCCGCTCGGCGTGGTCGGCATCATCTACGAGGCCCGCCCGAACGTCACGGTCGACGCCGCTGCGCTCTGCCTGAAGTCCGGCAACGCCGTGCTGCTGCGCGGCTCGTCCTCGGCATACGCGTCCAACAGCGCACTCGTACGGGTGATCCGCGACGCGGTCGGCGGCTCGGGCCTCCCGGCCGACGCGGTGCAGCTGGTGCCGGGCGAGAGCCGCGACTCGGTGCGCGAGCTGATGCGGGCCCGCGGTCTCGTCGACGTCCTCATCCCGCGCGGCGGCGCCTCGCTGATCCGCACGGTGGTCGAGGAGTCCACCGTTCCGGTCATCGAGACCGGCACCGGCAACTGCCACGTCTACGTGGACGCGCGGACCGACATCGACATGGCCGTCGACATCCTGGTCAACTCCAAGGCCCAGCGCCCCAGCGTCTGCAACGCCGCCGAGACGCTCCTGGTGCACAAGGACGTGGCCGCGCAGTTCCTGCCGCGCGCCCTGGACGCGCTGGCCGAGGCCGGGGTGACCGTGCACGGCGACGAGCGGGTCCTCGAACACGCCGCCGGTTCCAAGGCCACCGTGGTGCCGGCGACCCCGGAGGACTGGGAGACCGAGTACCTCTCCTACGACATCGCCGCGGCCGTCGTGGACTCGCTGGACGCGGCCGTCGCGCACATCCGGCTCTGGTCCTCCGGCCACACCGAGGCGATCGTGACCACGTCCCAGGCCGCCGCACGCCGCTTCACCCAACTGGTCGACTCCACGACGGTGGCCGTGAACGCCTCGACGCGCTTCACCGACGGCGGGCAGTTCGGCTTCGGCGCCGAGATCGGCATTTCCACGCAGAAGCTGCACGCCAGGGGGCCGATGGGGCTGCCCGAGCTGACCTCGACGAAGTACATCGTCACCGGCGACGGTCACGTACGGTGACCGGGTGACCGCCCGGGTTCGGTGAATGTCACGCGGACTCCCTGCCGAGAACGACCCGCCGGGGCTAGTCTGAAAACTGTGCCGGACGACGTGGGGGGCAGGCCGTTCCCGGACGGCTGGGAGCCCGACGACGACCGCGGGGGCGCGGACGAGGACTTCGCCTCCGTGGTGTTCGACGAGGACTTCGTACGGGCCGCCGAGATCCACGAACCCACTGCCGTGGAACGGCTGCTCGCGGCCGCGCAGGCACGGGCGGAGGCCGAGGCGGCCCGTTCCCGGGCGGGCGGTGGCCCGCTGGACGACGACTTCTCCGACGAGGGATACGGCCACGACGGCCCGTACGGCGGTCAGGGCGTCTCCTGCGACCCGCTCGACCCCGACGGCGGCCCCTACGGCCGCCACGGAGGGGCGCTGCGCCCCTATCGGGGGTCGGCACGCTGGCACCGGCCCGTGGCCTGGATCCTCGCCGTGCTGATGGGCATCGGCATGGTCGCGCTGGCCTTCGGGGCGGTCTACCGCAACGCGTCGGGCAACCGGCAGAACCCCGTCCCACCACCTGCCACCACCGGCGTGGACACGGCCCCCGGGCAGGGCCCCACTGCCCTGCCCTCGGCATCGGCCGACCGGCCGCGCCTCACGGCCTCCGCGATCCCCAGCAGCGGCTGACCCGCCCGGACCACCTACCGAGCCTCTCGGGGCCCGCTGCCCGCGCCCCAGGTCGTTCTGCGCACCGCTCGGCCAACCCTCTCCGTACCCCGTGCTGTTCTCCCCGCGCGGCCCGGGCCTTCCTCCCCCGTCTCCGGCTCGCTTCCCGCACGGCCCGGGCCTTCCTCACCACGCCCTGGTCCGTGCGCCGGACCCTCCCGGGCCGTTCCCGGCGCGGTCCGGCTTCGTGGGGCGTCCCGTGCCGTGCTCGGATCATGTGCCCCGGGCGTCCCGCACCGAGCCCGGGTGTCCGGGCCTTCCCGTGCCGCTGCCGGACGGTTCTCTCACGCCCCGGGCGGTTCTCTCTCGCCTCCGCGTTTACCGCAGCCCCAATCGACCTACCCTGAAGGTGTGACCCCTCTCTCCGAGGGGGCTTCTCACTCGTCCGCACACGGGTGGTCATGGGGCGCCATACGCGCCATGACGGGCGGGCCCTGTCCGAAGCCATCGGCCGAGACAGAGCGATGCGTTTCGACCTCGGTCGGTGACGTGGAGTCGGGAGAAGTCATGGCACACCGCGGAGAACCACCAGAAGGCCCGTCCGAGAACACACCGGGTGGCGGTGAGGACGAGTACAGGTCACTCGTCTTCGACGAGTCGTTCGTTCGGGCTGCCCGGCTGAAGGAATTCTCCGCGCAGGAACGCATAGCCGATCACACTCCTGCTGTGCGCAGTCTCCCTCCCCGAAGATTCAAGGCCGGTTCCCGAGCCGCCATCGCCCTGGTCCTCCTGATCGCGCTGGCCTTCGGAACGGCCGTATACATGGGCCTTCGCCACCCCTACCAGACGCCCGTCGGCCGAAAGGCCGAAGTGCTGAGATCGACCGTCGTCCCGCTGGCCCCGCGCGACCCCGTACCAGGCGGAACGGCCTCCGACCTCCTCTCCCGGAGCCCCGCCGCACAGTTCGCGAAAGGCGCCGCAGGCATCAACTCGCCACCGATCAGGGCCACCGACAACTTCTCCGACAACCAGGTGGCGATGGCCCTGGCCACCGTCAAGGACTACCTGGTCGCGTCCTCGCTCGACCCCGACGTCCTCACCGGGCACGCGCTGCGGCCGGTGGAGATGCTGCTCGACCCCGACCAGATGGCTCAGTTCGAGCGCAGCATGCACCGGCCGGACGACGACGGGCAGCACGCCCCCGCCGGCTGGCTGGTCCGCTTCGACCCGGCGAAGGTGGCCCTGGCCAGTCCCGACATCCGTGTCCGGGGCACGTTGAGCTACAGCGAGGCGGGGGCCGACACGCTGGAGGTGGTGTCGGACCACATCTTCACGTACACGCTCCGCCCCGCCGCCTCCGGATCCCAGCGAATGGGCGGTGCCTCGCTCTTCACCGTGCGGCGCGAGCTGCACTTCCGCTTCGACCGGGAGGACCTGCGCCTGCACCGGCTGGAGCTCCGCACCAGCTACGTCCAGGCCGGGCCGCAGGCGTGCCCGTCGGACACCACGGGCGTCCTGCGGCCCCTGCTCGCTGGTGAGCGCGCCACCTCCCGCGGTCCCGCGGGCACCGACCCGTACGACACGGGTCGGCCCACGGGGGCGCTCTGCGGAACGCTCGTGGTCAGTTCCCCGTCGGCTCCGGCCCCTCGGGGGCCCGGGGCTCATCCGGCCGCGCCGAGCCCGGGGAGTCACCCGTAGCACCGCCCTTCCCGGCCGCGCCCCCGCCCTGTCCGGTGAACTTGTCGCGGAGCCTTCCCCCCAGGTCCCCGGCACCGCCCGCTATGTCGCCGACGAGCTTCATCAGCGGATCCTTGCTGGTCCGCACCGTGTCCGCGTAGTGCGCCGCGGACTGGCGGAAGGAATCCGTGACCGAGGTGTCCTTGTCCTCCTCCCGCCGCGGGTAGTGACCGTCCATGATCCGCTGGTAGTCGCGGCTCTCGGACCACTTCTTCAGCTCGGCCGCGCGCACCGTGGTGAACGGGTGCGAGCGGGGCAGCAGGTTGAGGATCTTGAGCACGGAGTCGCGCAGATCGCCGCCCTTCTCGTACTCGTCCGCCTGCGCGAGGAAGGCGTCCACGTTCATCTCGTGGAGATGGTTGCCGCCCGCAATCTTCATCAGCCCGCGCATCGACGCCCGCAGATCCTGTCCGACCAGCAGCCCCGCGCGGTCGGCCGACAGCTCCGACTTGCGGAACCACTCGCGCAGTGCTGTCACGATCGCCATGATCGCCACATTGCCGAGAGGGATCCAGGCGACCTTCAGCGCGATGTTCGTGAGGAACAGCAGAATCGTGCGGTACACGGCATGGCCGGAGAGGGCGTGCCCCACCTCGTGGCCGATGACGGCCCGCATCTCCTCCTCGTCGAGCAGCTCCACCAGCCCCGTGGTCACCACGATGATCGGCTCGTCGAGACCGATGCACATGGCATTGGGCTGCGGATCCTGGCTGACGTACATCGGCGGCACCTTCTCCAGGTCCAGGATGTAACAGGCGTCCCGCAGCATGTCGTTGAGATGGACGAACTGCGCGTCGCTCACCCGGACGGAGTCGGAGAGGAAGAGCAGTCGCAGGCTGCGCTCGGGCAGCAGACCGCTCAGTGTCTTGAAGACGGTGTCGAAACCGCTCAGCTTGCGCAGGGCCACCAGGGCGGAGCGGTCCGCCGGGTGTTCGTAGGCCCGGGACGAGATCCCCGCGAAACGCCGACGCTGCCTGCTCGGCACGTTCTCGCCGCTCTCGTAGTTGCGTTCGGTCATGAATGGGCCCCCTGTTCGTACGAGACGTCGCTCGCCCCCTGACGGATCCCAGCGTAGGTGCTGGGGCTACGGTGTGCGGGGGGCTGTGGACAACTGAGGAGACGCCCGAGATGCCACATACCGTTGCCCTGCTCGCCGCCGCTTCCGAGGACCAGGGGCTCGGCGGCACGTTCCGCATCGTGCTGCTCGCCGCGCTCGTCGGAGCCGTGCTGCTCGCCTGGTTCCTGCTCCGCGGGTACCGCGGCAACGGTGGTGACGGCGACAACGACTGAGTCGGCGTGAGCACGCCCGGGGCGCCCGCATACGATGTGCGCGACGTCCTGCTTCCGACCCCCGATCGAAGGTCCTGCCGAAGATGAGCCTCACGAGCACCGCGCACCAGCTGGTCACCCTTGCCGCCGAGGGCGGCGAGCACGGTGGCAACCACCCGAGCCTCGACCCGTACATCGTCGGCGGCGGCGCGTTCATCGCGTTGATGCTCCTGCTGTGGATCACCACCCGCTTCAACCGCGACCGCTGAAGCGAAGGCGAACAACTGTGCCAGTAGGCTCTGCACGCATGGAAGAGCAGGAAATGCCTACCGGCAGCGGAAAACGCCGTATCGGCGTGATGGGCGGGACGTTCGACCCGATCCATCATGGACACCTGGTGGCGGCCAGCGAAGTGGCCGCCCAGTTCCGCCTCGACGAGGTGATCTTCGTTCCGACCGGGCAGCCCTGGCAGAAGAGCCACAAGCGCGTCTCCCCGGCCGAGGACCGCTATCTGATGACGGTCATCGCGACGGCTTCCAACCCGCAGTTCTCGGTCAGCCGGAGCGACATCGACCGCAGCGGACCGACGTACACCATCGACACGCTGCGGGATCTGCGCGCGATCCACGGTGACGCGGATCTCTTCTTCATCACCGGTGCCGACGCGCTCGCCCAGATCCTCACCTGGCGGGACGCCGACGAACTCTTCTCGCTCGCCCACTTCATCGGTGTGACACGGCCGGGCCACACGCTCACCGACCCCGGACTGCCGGAGGGCGGCGTCTCCCTCGTGGAGGTGCCCGCGCTCGCGATCTCGTCCACGGACTGCCGCGAGAGGGTCGCGCAGGGGGAGCCGGTCTGGTATCTGGTGCCGGACGGTGTGGTTCGCTACATCGACAAGCGCCAGCTGTACCGCGGCGAATGAGTCAGAGGGGCACCGGTGAACGACCGACAGAACCCGTACGACCCGTATTACCAGCAGCCGCAGATCGTCGGCTACGACGAGTACGGGCAGCCGGTGTACCAGCAGGCCGGACCGCAGGCGTACGACACATACGACCCGTACGCGTCCCAGCAGACTCAGCACCCGCAGCAGCCTCAGCAGCACTCGTACCCGGCCGACCAGGGTGGCTACGGAACCGGCCGGAGCGGCAACGGCACTGATCAGAGCGGCTACGGAGCGGGTCAGGGATACGGATACGACCCCTACGCCCAGCCCCAGCAGGCGCATCCGGCTCAACCGCAGACGTACGACCCCTATGCCGCCCAGGCGCCCCAGCAGGCACATCAGACCCAATCTCACCAGCAGCACCAGCCTGAACAGCAGGCGTACGGCGGCTACGAAGGCTACGGCTACGACACCGGCCGGCAGCCCGCCGCCGTCGACACCACGCAGCAGTGGAACATCCCGCAGCAGGCGGCGGCTCCCCCGCAGGAGGCCGAGGCGTATCCGCAGCAGCGGTCCGCCGCGCAAGCGGTGCCGTCCGGGTCCTCGGCGCCGACCGCGCCGGGGGCACCCGCTCCCGATCGGGCCGAGCCGGAACAGCGGCCGGAGTCCGGGGCAGAATCGGAGTCGACGGTTCCGGGGCAGCGCCGCCCTGACTACCGCACCGAGCAGTTCTCCTTCATCGAGGAGCCCGACGAGGACTCCGAAGACGTCATCGACTGGCTCAAGTTCACCGAGAGCCGCAGCGAACGGCGCGAGGAGGCGCGACGCCGCGGCCGCAACCGCATGGTCGCGCTGATAGTCGTGGCGGCTCTCGTGATCGTCGGCGGCGTCGGCTATCTGTGGTCCGCCGGGATGCTCCCCGGCCTCTCCGACTCGGAGAAGGACAGCACCGCGGCGACGGGCCCGCAGCAGCGGGACGTCATCGTGGTCCACCTCCACGACACCAAGAAGGGCGGCACCTCCACGGCGCTGCTCGTCGACAACGTGACGACCAAGAAGGGGAGCACCGTCCTGCTCCCCAACTCCCTCGCGCTCGCCGACGACGAGGGCGCCACGACCACCCTCGGCAAGTCCGTCGAGGACGACGGCACCACAGGCACCCGCGAATCGATCGACACGCTGCTCGGCACCAGGATCAGCGGCACGTGGCGGCTCGATACTCCCTACCTGGAGACCCTCGTCGACCTCGTCGGCAACATCGACGTCGACACCGACACCGACGTGCCCGACACGAAGAAGGACGCCTCTCCATTGGTGAAGAAGGGGGAGGCACAGACCCTGAGCGGCCGGATGGCCGTCGCGTACGCCACCTACCGGGCACCCGGCGAGGACGAGGCGAAACAGCTCATGCGGTTCGGCGAGGTGCTGCGGGGCGTGCTGCGGAAGATCTCGGACGACCCGAAGGCCGCCACCGTCACCGTGCAGACCCTGGCGCAGATCCTCGATCCCTCGCTTCCCGAGAAGGACCTCGGCGCCTCCCTGGCGAAGCTCGCCCGGCACGCCAAGATGGGTGACCACAAGACGACGCTGCTGGCGGCGCAGGCCGACGGCACGCTCAGCGACACTGCCGCCGAGAGTGTCGTCAAGGACATCCTGGGCGGCACGGTGAAGGCTCCGGAGGCCGGTGCGGCGGTGCGTGTCGCCATCAAGAACGCCACCGGTGGCAAGGACGGCTCGGAATCCGCCCGGATCAAGCTGGTCAACGGCGGGTACATCTTCGTCGGCAGCAGCGCGACCGAGACCGCGGCGTCGTCCGAGGTGATCTACAAGAAGCCCGAGGACAAGGAGACCGCGACACAGGTCGCCAAGACCCTGGGGCTGCCGACGAGCGCGGTCAAGCAGGGGAGCCCCTTCTCCAACGCGGTCGTGTCCGTCCTGCTCGGGCAGGACTACAAGGCCAAATGACCTGAGCAGGGGCCCCGGGCCGCCGGTGTCGGACCTCGGCCACTCGGCCCGGGGCGCGGGACCGGCGGCCCGGCCGGTCCCGTCGCTCGGCCCGGGCGGGTTCGCCCCTGCCGATGCCGGAAGCGCTCCGAACGTTTGTTGTGTGGGCTGTCGGTGGTCCGTGAGACCCTAGGAGGGTGCTGAAGATCTCGGCCGGGCCCCCGACGCCCGGCGCGTACGTCTGCGGCGCCGCCGAAACGGCCCGACTGCTCCGCCAGGAGGCCGTCCCGGCGGACCGCGGTCGTGCGTACCGGACGGCCGCGTGCCGACACGACCGGGACGAGCAGCAGCCTCCGGGAGGTTCTCCGCGACCCCCGCGAGGGTGAACCGACCGCCGACGAAAGCCTGCTTGTGACCGCCACGGACCGCTCCATCGAGCTCATCAACACCGCCGCCCAGGCTGCCGCCGACCGGCTCGCGCACGACATCATCGCGTACGACGTCAGCGATGTGCTGTCGATCACGGACGCCTTCCTGCTGGCCTCGGCGCCCAACGACCGCCAGGTCAAGTCGATCGTCGACGAGATCGAGGAACGGCTCCTGAAGGAGCTCGGCGCCAAGCCGGTGCGCCGCGAGGGCGACCGCGACGCCCGCTGGATCCTCCTCGACTACGTCGACATCGTCATTCACGTCCAGCACAACGAGGAGCGGGTCTTCTACGCCCTGGAGCGCCTCTGGAAGGACTGCCCCGAGATCGAGCTCCCCGAGGACGCCGTCAAGACCCGGGGCAAGGCCGAGGAGCACGCCCAGCTCACCGGCGGCACGGAAGGCGAGCGGAGCTGAACGGCAGCAGGAGCGACAGGGGCCGCAAGATCGTCCTCTGGCGACACGGCCAGACAGCGTGGAACCTGGAGCACCGGTTCCAGGGCTCCACGGACATCCCGCTCACCGAGACAGGCGTCGGACAGGCCCGACGGGCCGCCCGGCTGCTCGCCTCGCTGAAGCCGCACGCGATCGTCGCGTCCGATCTGCGACGGGCTACCGCCACGGCCGCCGAGCTCGCCGCGCTCACCGGCATGGACGTCGCGCACGACGCGGGACTGCGCGAGACCTATGCCGGCGCCTGGCAGGGGCTCACCCACGAGGAGATCGTCGGACGGTACGGCGAGGAGTACGCCGCGTGGAAGCGCGGCGAGCCGGTGCGCCGCGGCGGTGGGGAGCTGGAGACCGAGGTCGCAGACCGGGCCGCCCCGGTCGTACTCGAACACGCCGACAAGCTGCCCGGCAGCGGCACGCTCGTCGTGGTCAGCCACGGCGGCACCATCCGCACCACCATCGGTCGGCTGCTGGGCCTGGAGTCGCACCACTGGGAAGGGCTCGGTGGGCTCTCCAACTGCTGCTGGTCGGTGCTCGGCGAGGGCGCGCGAGGCTGGCGACTGCTGGAGCACAATGCGGGCACGCTCCCCGAGCCGGTGCTGGGCGACGACACGTAGCCGGGCTCTCGTGGCAGGGCTCTCGCCGGGGCCGGCGCCGCATGAAGGTCCTTGCGGAGCCCCAGGAGGGCCTCGCGTGGGGCGGCAGCTGCCGGATTTCACTTTCTGGCTGGTCACAGGCTAGAGTTCTTCTTGTTCGCGGGGCAGAAACGCAAGAAACAAAGCGAACAGCGGGGCTATAGCTCAGTTGGTAGAGCGCCTGCATGGCATGCAGGAGGTCAGGAGTTCAATTCTCCTTAGCTCCACAATCAAGGATCCCGTCCCTGTCAGGGGGCGGGATCCTTGCGTTCCCGTCGACAAGGAGTCCTTGGCTCCTTACAGGCTGCGCTGCTCCGCCGCTCGGCGCCGGGTTCTGCGGCATCCGGCGCGACGATGTCCGCCCGTTCTCCTCCGTCCCTCGTTCCTCTCCCGGTGCCGCCCGAGGGCGAGATGCCTTCGGTGTCGGTCCTGTTGATGCGCCGTCAGCGTCCACGCTCCTCGTCAGCGGGTTCCCCCAAGGGAGTTGGCGTCGCCTGGCCGCTCGCTTCCGTTCCGGCCGGGCCGCTCCGTGCGGCGCGGCCGTGTCGCACGACGGTGGTCCGGGCGGGGTTCGGATCGCGACCTGTGCGATGCCAAGGGGCTCTGCCCACCGGTGGATTCGCCGCGGCGGATCCCGGGAGGCGGGGGCTTGATCGGCGCTTGGGAGGTGGTGGTGATCGGCCGAATCCGCGGTGGGCTGCCCCTCTTGCAGGCTCATGGCAGAATCGGAGCGCCGGAGGGGGCTACGGACTGAACGGGAGGGAGCGCGCGATGCTTGCGAGCCGCCACGAGGTCCCGGACCTGCCCCTCGTCCTCGGACGTCGCCTGCGTCCCCACGGCACCCGCGCCGACCGGCCCGCCGGTGGCCGGACCCGCGCGCTCGGCGGCGACGGCCGGATCTTTCACGTGTCCGCCGTCGGCGAGCGAAGCCGGAGCTGACCCATGGGTGCTCACAGGCGGAAGTGCGACTGGTGCGGCAGCGGTACGCCCATCGTCCGGGACATGGACCCGGTCAATCCCGAGTACCAGTACTGGTGCGAGGAGTGTGCGCGGGCACTGATCATAAAAGGCGACCCCATCGAGACCTACCGGGAGCTGGAGGGGGAGCCGATCTACGGGCGGCTGTTGGACGAGCACTGCACGCTCAAGCGCTTCTACTCCTTCGCCACCGCCTGAGGCTGCGTGACAGGTGGCTCATGGCGCCGACAAAACAGGTCGGATCCGGTCGGGCGCGAAACGATTTGGTGGAGTGGCGGGGTCACCGGTAATGTTCTCGATGTCGCCACGGGGAACCGGAAGGCGGACAACACGGGGCTATAGCTCAGTTGGTAGAGCGCCTGCATGGCATGCAGGAGGTCAGGAGTTCAATTCTCCTTAGCTCCACAGCGAAGAAAGAGAAGCGGGTCATCCTTCAAGGGGTGACCCGCTTCTCTTATGTGCATGCCGGAAGCGCTGGGCGCATCGAGTACGTCGAGCTCGTGCATCGGGCACATCGGATACCTGCGCCAGGCTTGTGCGCCGGTGCGTGCCCCGGTCCGTGTGTCCGCCCACGCGCGGGGCGGCCGATCCGGCGCATCGGCCCGGGCGAGCCGGTCGGCGCCGTGCGCGGAAGCGTGTCCCGAAGCGGGGGTTCGCCCGGGCGCTGGAAGGTGAGCTGTGCGGAGGAGGCCCTGCTCCATGTCCGAGGGCCGGTCACGCCCGGACCGGTTCCGGGGCCGTGCGGTACCCTGGCGCCATGCGTGCCGTACGCCTTCTGCTTAGCGAGCCGCGCTGATCAGTCCCGACCGGTGAGAATGCCTGGTCGGAATCGGCGCGGCGTCCCCTCCTGTGCGAGGGGATTTTTCGTTTCCGTAGACGCGTGTCCGTAGACATGGGCGCCGGCAGACGACGATCGATGGAGCTTTGAGGACCATGAGCGAGACGAATTCCGCAGCTGAGGCGGCTGCGCCGCACCGCTACACGGCGGCGATGGCCGCCGACATCGAGGCACGCTGGCAGGACTTCTGGGACGCCGAGGGCACGTACGAGGCGCCGAACCCGACCGGTGACCTGGCGGGCGACCCGGAGCTGGCCGCCAAACCGAAAAAGTTCATCATGGACATGTTCCCGTACCCCTCGGGTGCGGGGCTGCACGTCGGACACCCCCTGGGCTACATCGCCACCGACGTCTTCGCGCGTCACCAGCGGATGACCGGGCACAACGTGCTGCACACCCTGGGCTTCGACGCCTTCGGCCTGCCCGCGGAGCAGTACGCCGTGCAGACCGGCACACACCCGCGGGTCTCCACCGAGGCCAACATCGAGAACATGACCGCCCAGCTGCGACGGCTGGGTCTGGGCCACGACAAGCGCCGCTCGTTCGCCACGATCGAGTCGGAGTACTACAAGTGGACCCAGTGGATCTTCCTGCAGATCTTCAACTCCTGGTACGACACCGAGGCCGACCGGGCCCGTCCGATCGACGAGCTGGTCGCACAGTTCGAGAGCGGCGCCCGCCCCACCCCGGACGGCCGTGACTGGGGCGCGCTGAGCGCCGTCGAGCGCGCGGACATCCTGAGCGAGTACCGCCTGGCGTACGCCTCCGACGCGCCGGTCAACTGGTCGCCCGGCCTGGGCACCGTGCTGGCCAACGAGGAGGTGACGGCCGACGGACGCTCCGAGCGCGGGAACTTCCCGGTCTTCAAGGCCAAGCTGCGCCAGTGGAACATGCGTATCACGGCCTACGCCGACCGGCTGCTGAACGATCTGGACGGGCTGGACTGGCCCGAGGCCATCAAGCTGCAGCAGCGCAACTGGATCGGGCGTTCCGAAGGCGCGCGGGTCGACTTCCCGGTCGACGGCGCGGACGCCATCACCGTCTTCACTACCCGGCAGGACACCCTGTTCGGGGCCACCTACATGGTGCTGGCGCCGGAGCACGAGCTGGTGGAGCGGATCGTTCCGGACGCCTGGCCGGAGGGCACCCACCCGGTATGGACCGGTGGACACGCCACCCCGGCCGAGGCCGTCGCCGCATACCGCAAGCTGGCCGCCACCAAGTCCGACGTGGAGCGGCAGGCCGAGGCCAAGGACAAGACCGGCGTCTTCACCGGCGCGTACGCGACCAACCCGGTCAGCGGCGAGAAGGTCCCGGTCTTCATCGCCGACTACGTTCTGATGGGGTACGGCACCGGCGCGATCATGGCCGTCCCGGCGCACGACGCGCGCGACTTCGCCTTCGCGCGCGCCTTCGAGCTGCCGATGCGCTGTGTCGTCGAGCCGTCGGACGACCGTGGCACGGACCCCTCGACCTGGGACGACGCCTTCGCCTCGTACGACGCGAAGCTGGTCAACTCCGCCAACGACGAGATCTCGCTGGACGGGCTGGGCGTCGTCGACGCCAAGGCGAAGATCACCGAGTGGCTCAAGGAACACGGTGTCGGCGAGGGCACCGTCAATTTCCGACTGCGCGACTGGCTGTTCAGCCGGCAGCGCTACTGGGGCGAGCCGTTCCCCATCGTCTACGACGAGGACGGCGTCGCCCACGCGCTGCCCGAGTCGATGCTGCCCCTGGAGCTGCCGGAGGTCGACGACTACTCGCCGCGCACCTTCGACCCCGACGACGCGGACACCCAGCCCGAGACGCCGCTGTCCCGGAACGCCGAGTGGGTCAACGTCACCCTGGACCTGGGCGACGGCCCGAAGAAGTACCGCCGCGAGACCAACACCATGCCCAACTGGGCCGGCTCCTGCTGGTACGAGCTGCGCTACCTGGACCCGCGGAACGACGAGAAGCTGGTCGACCCCGCGATCGAGCAGTACTGGATGGGCCCGCGCGAGGGACAGCCGACCGGGGGCGTCGACCTGTACGTCGGCGGCCAGGAGCACGCCGTGCTGCACCTGCTGTACGCCCGCTTCTGGTCCAAGGTGCTGCACGACCTGGGGCACATCTCGTCCTCCGAGCCGTTCCACAAGCTGTACAACCAGGGCATGATCCAGGCGTACGTCTACCGGGACAGCCGCGGCATCGCGGTCCCGGCGGCCGAGGTCGAGGAACGTGACGGGAAGTTCTACTACCAGGACGAGAAGGTCAGCCGCGTCCTGGGCAAGATGGGCAAGTCCCTGAAGAACGCCGTCACGCCGGACGAGATCTGCGCCGAGTACGGGGCGGACACGCTGCGCCTGTACGAGATGGCCATGGGCCCCCTGGACGTCTCGCGGCCGTGGGACACGCGTGCCGTCGTCGGCCAGTTCCGGCTGCTGCAGCGGCTGTGGCGCAACATTGTCGACGAGGAGACCGGCGCGGTCACGGTCGTCGCCGCGGACCCGGACGAGGAGACGCTGCGCGCGCTGCACAAGGCGATCGACGGGGTCGGCCGGGACATGGCCGGCATGCGGTTCAACACCGCCATTGCCAAGGTCACCGAGCTGAACAACCACCTGACGAAGACGGGCGGCCCGGTGTCCCGGAGCGTCGCCGAGTCGCTGGTGCTGCTGGTGGCGCCGCTGGCCCCGCACATCGCCGAGGAGCTGTGGCGGCGTCTGGGTCACACCGGATCCGTGGTGCACCAGGACTTCCCGGTCGCCGACCCCGCGTACGTCGTGGACGAGACCGTGACCTGTGTGGTGCAGGTCAAGGGCAAGGTCAAGGCGCGCCTGGAGATCCCGCCGACGATCTCGGACGAGGAACTGGAGGCCCAGGCCCTGGCGGACCCGGCCGTGGTCGCCGCCCTGGGCGGTGCGGGCATCCGGAAGGTGATCGTCCGGGCGCCGAAGCTGGTCAACATCGTTCCCGCCTGAACGGCGGTGAGCGTCGCCGCGTGACGGGCACGGACAAGCGACCGGCAGGCCGCCCCGTGTGAATGGGGGCGTTCCCCTACGGGCAGGTTGGGGGTTCCGAAGGAACCCTCGGCCTGCCCGTAGCGTTTACGGTGGAGTGGCCGGCACCGATACGACACCCGAGGGGCGCTCATGGAAGCCGTGATCCTGATCCTGGGATTGCTCTTTTTCGCGTTCATCGCCCTGGGGGTGTACGCGAGCGTCAAGGCCATCGGCGCGGCGAAGCGGGGTGTGGACCGCACGATCGTCCAGGCCCGCCGCGCGGTCGAGGACACCACGCTGCGCGCGAAGAGCTACGGCCAGACGGGTGTGGGCGGAGAGCTTGCGCAGCTGCGGCTCTCGCTGCGCACGTCGATGCGGGCCACGCAGGAGGCGCTGCGGGCGGGGGTCGTCGAGGACGCCTCGCTCTCGGAGTCACTGGACCTCTTCCGGCGGCTCAGTGTGCACGGACGCGAGCTCGACGAGGATCTGAGGAGGCTGGAGCGCGAGCCCGACCGGGCGACGGTCGCCGCACTGCTGCCGGAGCTGAAGGAGCGCACGGAGCGGATCACGCACTCGGCGGACTCGCTGCGCTGGGCCGCCCGGGACCGGGCACGGCGGTTCGTCGACGACGATCTGGAGGCGTTGAACGCGCAGATCGACATGGAGGCCGGAGCGCTGCGGCACTGGACGATCGAGCCGAACGAGCCCGTCCGGGAGCGGAGCCACGACCCGCGGCCCGACGCTCACACACAGGCCGACGGTCGTGCACAGGCAGAGGGCCGGGGGCAGGCCGACCGCGGCGGGCAGGGACAGGGGAACGGGAACCAGCGGCACGAGCACGGGGCGGCCGACGGCCGGGAGCGGGCCATACCGGCTCCGGACCCCCGTATCCAGCCCGAATACCCGTGGCAGAAGACGGCTCGGCCGGAAACGACGACCTGAGCCGTTCGGTGGCCGAAAGCGCCAGGATGTGGCCCGAAGTGAGCGGGAGCGGTGCATCGGTCGGGGTCGGACTGCCGAGTGGTGGGCCCGCCAGGTAACCTCCCGCTCATGTCCCGCCATGTCGCGATCGTCACCGATTCCACGGCCTATCTGCCGCCCGAGGCGATGGAACGGCATGGCATCATCGCGGTGCCTCTGACCGTCGTCCTCGGCGATCAGGCCTTGGAGGACGGCACGGAACTCTCCGCCCGCGAGCTCGCCTCGGCGCTCCAGAAGCGCCGCCCCGTGACGACATCCCGGCCCAGCCCGGAAGTCTTCGCGGCCGCGTACCGAGCGGCGGCCGACGCCGGAGCCTCCGGCATCGTCTCGCTCCACCTCTCCGCCGAGATGTCGGGCACATACGACGCCGCGCTGCTCGCGTCGAAGGACGCGCCGGTTCCGGTACGTGTGGTGGACACCGGAATGGTCGCCATGGCTCTCGGGTTCTGCGCGCTGGAGGCGGCGGAGACGGTGGAGGAGGGCGGAAGCCTTGACGAGGCCGTCGCGGCTGCGGAGAAGCGGGCCGCGGGCACGTCCGCGTACTTCTACGTCGACACGCTGGACTATCTGCGCCGGGGCGGCCGTATCGGCGCCGCTCAGGCGCTGTTGGGATCGGCGCTCGCGGTGAAGCCGCTGCTTCGGCTGGAGAGCGGCCGTATCGAGCCGCTGGAGAAGGTACGGACGGCGTCGAAGGCGATCGCGCGTCTGGAGGAGATCGTCGCGGAGGCGGCGGGCAGCGCGCGGGTGGATGTCGCCGTGCACCACCTGGCGGCGTCGGAGCGGGCCGAACGGCTCGCCGAACGGTTGCGCGAGCGGGTGCCCGGCCTGGTCGATCTGCACGTCAGCGAGGTGGGTGCGGTGATCGGCGCGCACACCGGACCCGGTCTGCTCGGAGCGGTTGTCTCGCCACGCTGAGGCCGGACCGTTCCCGGCCTTCGACTCCGGGCCCGCCTCTCTCTGCTCTCGGCCCGCCTCCGTCTGCTCTCGGCCCTCGGCCCTCGAATCCCGGCTTCGGCTCGGAGTCGCAGTCCGCGGATCCTGGCTTCGGCTCGGAGCCGCAGCCCTCGGGTTCGATGTCCGGCTCGTGGTCACTGCGACCGGTGGGCCTCAGGACTTCCGGCCCTCGGGACCTCAGGACTTCCGGCGCGCGTTCCGGCCGGTCGGTCCCCGGATTTCACTCCTCGGTGTGGCCGAGTTATTCACAACTGGCCCGTTGTCCACCGAAATCGGGTCGGCCCAGCAGGTTCGGGCGAATGTGCCTACCGTCGTGAGGCATGACTCTGCGAACACTCCGTACGACCAGCACACTTCGCGCGACCGATGGCGGCAGTAGCAGCGGACCGGGGCGTGGTCGTGGCGGCTCCGGTCTCGGCCCCGGACGACGGCGGGCGTCGCGGGGGAGCAGGGACGGTGTGGCTGCGACCGCGCGCCGTCGCGCGGACGCGCTCATGGGAGGGGCGGACGGTGAACCGGGCACGCGATCCGTGCCTGAGGCGCCCACCGGTCCGGACCCCGACCCGCTCGTGGCGCCGGGCCCGTTACCGGCGACGGCACCGGCCGCCGCCCCCACACCACCCCCTCGTTCGAGCACGACGTCCCCTCCGGCCCCGCCCCCGGGGAACGGCTCCGCCCTGCCGGGCCCGCGGGCGCGGCTGGGGCCCGCGCTGCGGGAGCGGATTCCGGTATGGCTGCAGCTCAGATGCGGGGTGGAGCCCAAGACCCTCGCCGCACTGGCCGTTGTCCTCGCCGTGGCCGTGGGCTTCGCGGCGGCACATTTCTGGTCGGCGCGTCCGCATCCCGTGCGGCCGCCAGACCTGGTCGGCGAGGCCGCACGGGCCGGGGCGGCGCGCCCGGCGCCCGGTGACGCCGCAGTCCCCGGGCCGTCGCCCGGAGCAACGCCCGTCGCAGAGGAGGCCGCTCACGTCGTCGTGGACGTGAGCGGGAAGGTGCGGCGGCCGGGGATCCAGCGACTGCCGTCCGGTGCCAGGGTCGCCGACGCACTACGGGCAGCGGGCGGAGCCCGGTCGGGCGTCGACCTCACCGGGCTCAATCGGGCGCGGGTTCTCGTGGACGGGGAGCAGATCGTGGTGGGTGCCCCGCCGGGCTCTCCCGTCGTCGACGGAGGGGCATCCCCCGGCGGCACGGGCGGCGGTTCCGGCTCCGCGACCGGGCCGGTCAGTCTCAACAGCGCGACCGTCGATCAACTCGACACACTGCCAGGCGTCGGACCGGTGCTCGCTCAGCACATCATCGACTACCGCATGCGGCACGGCGGCTTCCGGTCGGTCGACGAGCTGCGTGAGGTCAACGGCATCGGCGACCGGCGGTTCGCCGAACTCCGGCCATTGGTGGGGCCATGAATCCGGCGCAGACCCACGCGGTGCCGGACAGTCGGCCGGTGTCGAGCGGTCGGCCCGGGGTGTCAGACCCTCGGCGGGAGGGTCCGGCGGATCTGAGGCTGGTCCCACCGGCGATCGCGGCGTGGGCCGGGGCGGCACTCGCGCTGAGCGCGCCCGGGTGGTGGACGGCGGCAGGCGCGATGCTCTGTGTCGGCACGGCCCTGGTGCTCCTGGCGCTGCCGAGGGTCTCGACGGCCGGTGGGTCCCGCGGGGCCGGAGCCGGCACCGGGGGAGAGGCGGCCGACGGCGGGAGCACGGCGGGCGGACGGCGGTCGTATACCACCGCGACCGCCATCGCGGCGGCGCTGCTCTGCGCCGCCGTCGGTGCCACGTCGGCCGGACTGCACAGTGCGGACGTGCGGAAGGGGCCGGTGCACGACCTGGCGCAGCACTTCGAGAGCGTCGAGGCGGAGGTGACCGTGACCTCCGACGCCCGGCGGACCGTGCCGCGGGTGCGCGGGGACCACAGCACACCCGTCTCGCTCCTCATCGACGCCGAGATCACGCGGCTGACCGGGCCCGACGGTGCGGTCACGCGGCTGAGCACGCCGGTGCTGCTGATCGTCCCACCCGGCGGATCGACGGACCGGTGGCAGCAGTTGCTCCCCTCCACCCGACTGCGCATCGGCGGCCGGCTGGCGCCGCCCCTGCACGACGGGGAGCGCAGCGCCGCCGTACTGCGGCCGGAGAGCAAGGGCCCACCTCGCATCATCGGGCCGCCCTCCTTCGTCCAGCGCACGGCGGGTGCGCTGCGGGGCGGCCTGCGGCAGGCCACCGAGCGGCTCGATCCCGACGCCCGGGCGCTGCTGCCCGCGCTGGTGGTCGGCGACACGTCCCGGATCTCACCGGAACTGCACGAGGCCTTCCGGGCGACCGACCTCACCCACCTGATGGCGGTCTCGGGTGCCAACCTGGCCATTCTGCTGGCCCTCCTGATCGGGCCGCCGGGCACCGCACTGCGCGCCGAACGTCGCGGCCTGGCACCCCGGTTGGGCATCCCGCTGCGGCTGACAGCATTGCTCGGCGGAGGGCTCACGCTCGCCTTCGTGATCGTCTGCCGACCCGAGCCGAGCGTGCTGCGGGCCGCGGCCTGCGGACTGATCACCCTGCTCGCCATCGGCACGGGCCGCCGCAGATCGCTGATCCCGGCCCTGGCCGCAGCGGTCCTGCTGCTCGTGCTGTACGACCCGTGGATGGCGCGCAGTTACGGCTTCGTCCTCTCCGTGCTCGCCACCGGGGCCCTGCTCACCATCGCGCCCCACTGGAGCGGCGCGCTGCGGCGGCGCGGATTCCCGCCCCGGGTCTCCGAGGCGCTGGCCGCGGCCGCCGCCGCGCAGGCGGTGTGCGCGCCGGTCGTCGTGCTGCTCGCTTCGAGGGTCAGCCTGGTGGCGGTCCCGTGCAATCTGCTGGCCGAGTTCGCGGTGGCTCCGGCCACGGTCCTGGGGTTCGCCGTGCTCGCCGCCGCGCCGGTGGCCATGCCGGTGGCGGAGACGCTCGCCCGGGTCGCCGGATGGCCCGCCGGGTGGATCGGCTCGGTGGCCCGCACCGGGGCGGCGCTGCCCGGGGCGGCGATCGACTGGCCCGGTGGTGGGAAGGGGGCGCTGTTGCTCGCCGCGCTGACGGTCCTGGTGGTGCTGTTCGTCCGTCGTGCGGTGCGCCATCCATGGGTCTGTGTGGCGGCCGCGCTGCTGCTGGTCCTCGCGGTGCTCCGCCCGGTGCCGCTCACCCGGGTGCTGACCGGATGGCCGCCTCCCGACTGGGCGTTCGCGATGTGCGACGTGGGGCAGGGGGATGCGCTGGTGCTGGCCGCGGGGGGTGCCAGGGGCGTGGTCGTCGATACCGGGCCCGAACCGGAACTCGTCGACCGGTGTTTGGACGACCTGAGCATCTCCGAGGTGCCGCTCCTGGTACTCACACACTTCCACGCGGACCATGTCCGGGGACTGCCGGGGGTACTGCGCGGCCGAGCCGTGGGGGCGATCCAGACGACGAGCCTGGACGAACCCCCGGACCAGGCCGCGTTCGTACGGAGAACGGCCGCCGCGTCGGGCGTACCCCTGATCCGGGCCGCCCCCGGTGAACGGCGACGGCTCGGTCCGCTCGACTGGCAGGTCCTCTGGCCGGCGGGTGGCGCGGGGCCGGGCAGGGCGGGGGGCGTTGCCTCCGTGCTGCCGGGGGAGTTCCTGCCGAGGGAGCCCAACAACTCCAGCATCACGCTGTACGTCCGGACCGGCGGGCCGACGCTGTTGCTCCTCGGCGACCTCGAACCCCCGGCCCAGCAGGGGCTGTTGCGAACACACCCGCAGCTGCCGCACGTGGACGTGCTCAAGGTGGCCCATCACGGTTCCGCCCATCAGGACCCCGCTCTGATACGCGGCGTACACCCGAGGCTCGCCCTGGTGAGCGTGGGCAGGGACAACCCGTACGGGCACCCCTCCCCGCGCACCGTCGACGCGCTCAGGGCGGGCGGCGCGGTGGTGCTGCGCACGGACACGGATGGCGCGGTCGCCGTTTCGGGAGCCGGGGCGGGACTGCGGGCGGTCGGGCGCTCGTGAACGCCACCGCGACGTACCGTCATGCGGATTGCCCGCACGGGCATGTCGTCGTGGCCGCGATCGTGGCCGTGGACCGCTCCGTGGCCACGGCCGCGCGGACGGTCGTCGGGCTGCCTCGGACCACGGTCAGCCGTCGTGGACCGTTCTGTGGCCCCGGCCACACGGGCTGCCGCCGGCCGCCGCGGACGGCTGTCGACGGTCCGTCGTAGGACATCGGCCTGGCGTGAGTGGCGTCGGGTGCGGGCGGAGGAGGTTCCGGGGCGCCCGGGCAGTGTGACGTCGACCGCAGGGAGCGGTGGGCCGGGCAGTTCGTCAGTGGGGAGCCGGTGTGCCGCGCCACCGACCGCGGCGCAGACGGAGTGGTCAATTCGGACCTTCGGTAACACCTCTACACAAGCACCTGCGAGCTGCTCCGTTTGCCTCGAACGCCACAAGGGTGGTCGAATGCATGCTCGTCGGTGGGCCGGTGCTCCGACGCGTATGTCCAGTCGTCAGGCCCCAAGGTGACTCACCCCGAGGGGGTAGGCAAGAGATGTTCGGTCGCTGGCTGCGAAGCAGGGAAACGGCGAACGTTCCGCGTGGCAACGCCCTCACCGGGCTGGATGTGCCGCACACCGCCGGAGTGCTCAGCTGCCGCGTGCTCGACCCGGTCAACGATGCCGTCCAGCAGGCCGAGTTCGTCGTCACGGACGGCGCGGGCCGGAAGGTCGTCGGCGGTGAGACGGATCCGTACGGCAGCATCCTCGCCACGGTCCCGGCCGGTGAGTACCGGCTGGCCGTCACGGCCGAGGGCTTCACCCCGTTCCACGGCACGGCCACGGTCGTCGAGGGCGGCCACGCGAGCCTGGGCGACATCACCCTGCAGATCGTTGCACCCCCGCAGCTCCCCGCGCCGGGCGAGTGGGAGGTGGAGCCGACGCATTCGCAGATCGGCTTCACGGTCCGGCACATCGGCATGGCGCGCATCCACGGCCGGTTCAACACCTTCGCGGGTGCCGTCCGGATCGCCGACCGTATGGAGGAATCCGCCATGCACGTGGTCATCGACGCCGCGTCGATCGACACGAACGTCCAGATGCGTGACGACCACCTGCGGTCCAGCGACTTCCTGGACGTCGGCCGCTACCCGACGATGGAGTTCTACAGCGACCGTTTCGTCCACCGCGGCGGCACCCGCTGGGGTGTGACCGGTGCGCTCACGCTGCACGGCGTCAGCCGCACGGTCACCCTGGACACCCAGTACCTCGGCCTGGGCAACGGTCTGGAGGGCGAGACCCGCGCCGCCTGTCGGGCCACCACGGAACTGCACCGCGAGGACTTCACCCTCACCTGGCAGACCATGCTGGCCCGAGGCATCGCGGCCGTCGGCTCCAGCATCTCCATCGACATGGACATCCAGATCGTCCCCAAGACCTGAGCCGCGGGTGCCTCGCTAAGGCGCTTCGAGCCACCCCTCGTACTCCGCGGCGAAGGCATCCAGCGCCGAGGAGTCCAGCCGCCCGGACGGGTCCTCCACGACCACCAGCCACTGGGCGTCCTCGGCATCGTCCTCACCGGCCAGCGCATCGCGTACGAGCTGAGGCTCCTCGGCGACCCCGAACCGGTCGGCGAGCTCTCCGGCCACCTCCTCCGCGGCATCGCGGTCGGGCAGCACCAGCACATGTCTCACATCGCTCACCTGCCCATTCTCCCGTGCCAGGTAAGCCGCGGTCCGGTGAGGCGGCCTCTAAGGGCTGTCCCGTAATCCCTGGCGGGCGCACGACGACGGCTACGGCATCGCGTTGTCGGAACGTCCACATACATCCAGACAGCCCTTAGCAATGTGCCGAATTTTCCGGCCAGGGCGAGCGGCGGGAGCGGAGAGGCGGGCGGGGGAGCGAGTCCGGAAGCTGTCAGTGGTGCATGGGATGCTGGACGGCGATGGCCACCAGAAGGAATTCCACCGACGACCCGCTCGCCCCCCTCACGCTCGCCGTGGGCCAGGAGGACCTGCTCCTCGACCGCGCCGTGCAACAGGTGGTGGCGGCGGCCCGGGCCTCCGACCCCGACACGGATGTCCGTGACCTCACCTCCGACCAGCTCCAGCCCGGCACCCTGGCCGAGCTGACGAGCCCCTCGCTCTTCGCCGAGCGCAAGGTGGTGATCGTGCGCAATGCGCAGGACCTCTCCGCCGACACGGTCAAGGACGTCAAGGCGTATCTCGGCGATCCGGTCGAAGAGATCACCCTTGTGCTCCTGCACGCTGGCGGCGCCAAGGGCAAGGGCCTGCTGGACGCGGCGCGCAAGGCGGGTGCACGGGAGGTCGCCTGCCCGAAGACGACCAAGCCGGCCGAGCGGCTCTCGTTCGTACGGTCCGAGTTCCGGGCGCTGGGGCGCTCGGCTACGCCCGAGGCGTGCCAGGCGCTGGTCGACTCCATCGGCAGCGATCTGCGGGAGCTGGCGAGCGCGGTCTCGCAGCTGGTCGCGGATGTCGAGGGCACCATCGACGAGGCGGTCGTCGCCCGTTACTACACGGGCCGTGCCGAGGCGTCGAGCTTCACGGTCGCCGACCGTGCGGTGGAGGGCCGGGTGGCGGAGGCGTTGGAGGCCTTGCGCTGGTCGCTGTCGACCGGGGTGGCGCCGGTGCTGATCACGAGTGCGCTGGCGCAAGGCGTACGGGCGATCGGCAAGCTGTCCTCGGCCCGCGGCGGGCGGCCCGCCGACCTCGCCCGTGAGCTGGGGATGCCGCCGTGGAAGATCGACAGGGTGCGGCAGCAGATGCGTGGCTGGACACCCGACGGGGTGGCCGTCGCCCTGCGGGCGGTCGCGGAGGCCGACGCGGGGGTCAAGGGCGGCGGAGACGATCCGGAGTACGCCCTGGAGAAGGCCGTGGTCGCGATCGCGCGGGCGGCGCGGTCGGGGCGGTAGCGGCTGTAGGGGCGGCGGGGGCGGTAGGGCCTGCCCGGTGGATCAGGGCCGGACACGCCTGGCCTAGGCCCTGATCCGCCGGACAGACCTGGCCCCGGCCGCGGCCCTGATCCGCCGGAAAGACCGCGGCCCCGGGCCTTCAGGGTCCGCAGGAACGCCTACGCCGAAGACCCCGCCCCCCGAACGCCTGCGCCGAAGGCCTCTCCCTCCCCGTAACGCGTACGCCGAAGGCCCCGGCCTCGCTCTGGGGAGAGCTGAGGCCGGGGCCTTCGGTTCACGCTTGGTGCGCCGCACCCGCGTGGCGAACGCAGGTTCGGTGTGCGGCGCGGGGGCCGGGCAGGGGCGGGAGAGAGGGCCCGCTGGTCCGTTCCGGCAGGTGGATCTCAGACGGCTCAGCCCTGGAGGGAGGCAACCTTGGAGGCCAGCGCCGACTTCTTGTTGGCGGCGGCGTTCTTGTGGATGACACCCTTCGAGACGGCCTTGTCGAGCGCACGGGAGGCGTCGCGAGCGGCCGTGGTGGCCTTCTCGACGTCACCGGCGGCGACGGCCTCACGGGCCTTGCGGATAGCGGTCTTGAGCGAAGACTTGACGGCCTTGTTGCGCAGGCGCGCCTTCTCGTTCGTCTTGTTCCGCTTGATCTGGGACTTGATGTTCGCCACGAAAGAGCCTTTTCAGGTTCGTTGGATCTTCGATGTGTGCCCCGTGGCCCGGGAGGGTCGCGAAGCACAGCTGTCAACGGTACCAGCCGCGCTCCGACCGGCCCAAACCGGTCTCCGCCCCGTAACCATGGGACGATGGAGGCTACGTATCGATCCGACCGAACCGACATCGACCCGAGACACGGCGTTCGGCGTCTCAAGAATCAGGACCCTGCGTGCCCGCGACTCCTACCAACGTGCCCGAGCCGAGCCGTACCGACCCGGCGCTGATCCGCAACTTCTGCATCATCGCGCACATCGACCATGGCAAGTCGACCCTTGCCGACCGGATGCTCCAGCTGACGGGCGTGGTCGACCAGCGGCAGATGCGCGCCCAGTACCTCGACCGCATGGACATCGAGCGCGAGCGCGGCATCACCATCAAGTCCCAGGCGGTCCGTCTGCCCTGGGCCCCGACCACGGGCGAGGACCAGGGCCGCACCCACGTCCTCAACATGATCGACACCCCGGGCCACGTGGACTTCACCTACGAGGTCTCCCGCTCGCTCGCCGCCTGCGAGGGCACGATCCTGCTGGTCGACGCCGCACAGGGGATCGAGGCCCAGACGCTGGCCAACCTCTACCTGGCGATGGAGAACGACCTCACCATCGTCCCGGTGCTCAACAAGATCGACCTCCCGGCCGCGCAGCCGGAGAAGTTCTCCGAGGAGCTGGCCAACCTCATCGGCTGCCAGCCGGACGACGTGCTCAAGGTCTCCGCGAAGACCGGTGTCGGCGTGGACGCGCTGCTCGACCGGGTGGTCAAGGACATCCCGGCCCCGGTCGGCCGGGCCGACGCCCCCGCCCGCGCGATGATCTTCGACTCGGTCTACGACTCGTACCGCGGCGTGGTCACGTACGTCCGTGTCGTCGACGGCCAGCTCAACAAGCGCGAGCGGATCCGGATGATGTCGACCGGCGCCACCCACGAGCTGCTGGAGATCGGGGTCTCCTCCCCGGAGATGACCGCGGCCGACGGTCTCGGCGTCGGTGAGGTGGGATACCTCATCACCGGTGTGAAGGACGTCCGGCAGTCCAAGGTCGGTGACACGATCACCTCCCAGAGCAAGGGCGCGGACGAGCCGCTGGGCGGTTACAAGGACCCCAAGCCGATGGTGTTCTCGGGGCTGTACCCGCTGGACGGCTCGGACTACCCGGACCTGCGCGAGGCGCTCGACAAGCTCCAGCTCAACGACGCCGCCCTCGTGTACGAGCCGGAGACCTCCGCCGCGCTCGGCTTCGGCTTCCGCGTCGGCTTCCTCGGGCTGCTCCACCTCGACGTGATCCGGGAGCGCCTGGAGCGCGAGTTCGGTCTCGAACTCATCGCCACCGCGCCCAACGTGGTCTACCGCGTCGAGATGGAGGACGGCACCGAGCACACCGTCACCAACCCGAGCGAATTCCCCGAGGGCAAGATCGACCAGGTGCACGAGCCCGTCGTGCGCGCCACGATCCTCGCGCCCAGCGAGTTCATCGGCGCGATCATGGAGCTCTGCCAGAGCCGGCGCGGCACCCTGCTCGGCATGGACTACCTCTCCGAGGACCGGGTCGAGATCCGCTACACCCTGCCGCTGGCCGAGATCGTCTTCGACTTCTTCGACCAGCTGAAGTCCAAGACGCGCGGCTACGCCTCCCTCGACTACGAGCCCACCGGCGAGCAGACCGCCCAGCTCGTCAAGGTCGACATCCTGCTGCACGGCGACAAGGTCGACGCGTTCTCCGCCGTCACGCACAAGGACAAGGCGTACGCGTACGGCGTGCGGCTGGTCGCCAAGCTGCGCGAGCTGATCCCGCGGCAGAACTTCGAGGTGCCGATCCAGGCGGCCATCGGTTCCCGGGTGATCGCCCGTGAGACCGTCCGCGCCATCCGCAAGGACGTCCTCGCCAAGTGCTACGGCGGTGACATCTCCCGTAAGCGGAAGCTGCTGGAGAAGCAGAAGGAAGGCAAGAAGCGGATGAAGATGGTCGGCAGCGTGGAGGTGCCGCAGGAGGCCTTCATCGCGGTGCTGTCCACGGACGAGTCCGGCGGGGAGAGCAAGGGCAAGAAGTAGCCCCCGCCCTTCCCCCGCCCGGGGGTGGCACCCCGTGAGGCCCCGACGGGCCCCCGTGTCGCGACGTACCGCGCGACACGGGGGCCCGTTTGTTATGAAGCGGCGGCCCCTTGCCTCTTACGCGGCGGACGCGGGCGCTCTACCCTGATCACGGCCTCGTAGTTACTCGCCAGTTAAACAAGTGGGACCGGGTAGCGCGGGGTGAGCAGCGGGGGACGGGTGTCGCGGCCGCGCGGAACGCGTCCGGCTCGCGCGGGACGTGCGCCCCACGTGGACGCGCGGCCCGGGCGGGACGGCGAGCACGCGGGCGCACGAAGGAACGCGGTGCCGGCCCGAGGGAACGGAAACAGCAGCCCAGCAGGAAACGAACAGCTCAGCAGGAAACAAGCAGCCACACATAGTGCCGTGACCGGCAAACGTTGCCGGGAGCGGCACTAGCCACCAGCAGCGACCAGCAGCCGGTCGTGAAGTACTGCCGCAGGCCCGGAGGATGTCGTGAGCGACACACAGACCCAGATCGAGAACCGACCGCCCTCCGTGGCGAACCTCTTCATCGACCGCGTGGCGGCGACTCCGAACGGGGAGGCGTACCGCTACCCGGCCCCCTCGGCCACCGGCGAGGGACCCGATGACTGGAAGTCGCTGAGCTGGGCCGAGGCCGCCGAGCGGGTGTACGCGATCGCGGCGGGACTCATCGACCTGGGTGTGCGGCCGGAGGAGCGGGTCGCGCTCGCCTCCAGCACCCGGGTGGAGTGGATCCTCGCCGACCTCGGCGTGATGTGCGCGGGCGCCGCCACCACCACGGTCTATCCGTCGACCAACGCGGACGAGTCGGCGTTCATCCTCTCCGACTCCGAGAGCCGGGTGCTGATCGCGGAGAACGCGGAGCAGCTGGCCAAGGCCCGCGAACGCCGCGAAGGGCTGCCGAACCTCGCCCATGTCGTCGTCGTCGACCCGGAGGACGCCGGACCCGCCGAGGGCGACCCCGAGGGCTGGGTGCTCACCCTCGCCGATCTGGAGGCCCGGGGCGCGCGCTACCTGGCCGAGCACCCCGACGCGGTCGAGAAGCGGGTCGCCTCCATCACGTCCGACCAACTGGCCACCCTGATCTACACGTCCGGCACGACCGGCCGCCCCAAGGGCGTGCGGCTGCCGCACGACAGCTGGTCGTACATGGCCAGGGCCACCGTGGCGACCGGCCTGATCACCAAGGACGACGTCCAGTACCTCTGGCTGCCGCTCGCGCACGTCTTCGGCAAGGTCCTCACCTCCGGTCAGATCGAGGTCGGTCACGTCACCGCCGTGGACGGCCGGGTCGACAAGATCATCGAGAACCTGCCGATCGTCCAGCCGACGTACATGGCCGCCGTGCCCCGCATCTTCGAGAAGGTCTACAACGGTGTCGCCGCCAAGGCTCGGGCCGGCGGAGGGGCGAAGTACAAGATCTTCCAGTGGGCGGCCGGGGTCGCCCGCGAGTACGCGGTGGCCTCGCAGGACAACTTCCGGCGCACCGGCGCGGCCTCCGTCCCGTTCGCCCTCAGGGCCCGGCACAAGATCGCCGACACCCTCGTCTTCGCCAAGATCCGCGAGGCCTTCGGCGGCCGGCTGCGCGCCTGCATCTCCGGTTCCGCGGCACTCGCCCCCGACATCGGCTACTTCTTCGCGGGCGCCGGCATCCACATCCTGGAGGGCTACGGCCTCACCGAGACCAGCGCCGCCTCCTTCGTCAACCCGGGCGAGGCGTACCGCACCGGCACCGTCGGCAAGCCGCTTCCCGGCACCGAGGTGCGGATCGCCGACGACGGCGAGATCCTGCTGCGCGGCCCCGGCGTGATGCAGGGCTACCACGGGCAGCCGGAGAAGACCGCCGAGGTGCTGGAGGCGGACGGCTGGTTCCACACCGGGGACATCGGCGAACTGTCCGTGGACGGCTACCTCCGGATCACCGATCGCAAGAAGGACCTGATCAAGACGTCCGGCGGCAAGTACATCGCCCCGGCGGAGATAGAGGGGCGGTTCAAGGCGGTCTGCCCGTTCGTCTCGAACATCCTGGTGCACGGCGCGAACCGCAACTACTGCACCGCCCTCATCGCGCTCGACGAGCCGACCATCCTCGGCTGGGCCGCCGAGAACGGCCTGGGCGGGAAGCCGTACGCCGAGGTGGTGGCCTCCGCGCAGGCCGTCGAGCTCATCGAGGGCTATGTGCAGCGGCTCAACGAGGGGCTGCAACGCTGGCAGACCGTCAAGACGTTCCGGCTGCTGCCCCGCGATCTGGACATCGAGCACGGCGAACTGACGCCGAGTCTGAAGCTGAAGCGGCCCGTCGTCGAGCGCGAGTACAAGGACCTCATCGAGGACATGTACGTGGGGGCCCGCGAGGTGTAACCGCGCAATCTCGCCAGGGCGCGGCGGCATCCGCGGGGCGCCCGGCGCAACGGCCCCCACCGCACCCCGTGAGGCCCGGTATCCGGGCCCGCGCGGTGCGGTGACAGGGGCTTTCGGACCGGCCGCGCCATGCGGCCGGTCCGTATTCTTCTGCGCTCACTTCGGCAACTCGCCGCTTATGGACCTGGTCCATCTGTCAGTCTGTCGGTGTCGTCAGAGGCTTCCAGCGAGAACAGACAGCAACGAGAACAGCCAGAGCGAGAACAGGTCAGGAGCTGCGCCGTGGGGTCCATTCCCTTGCAGCGGGACATCGTTCAGCGTCCCGGTATCACCGTCGGCCGTGCGGATGAGCGGCCGGTGGCCCGTACATCTCTGCCCGGAAATCTCCTTGCCCCTTCCGCCGGCCGCCGGTTCGTGCGGGCCGCGCTCACCGAGTGGACCGGGAGCGGACTGCCCGCGGCGGTGGGTGTCAGCGAGCGGCTGGCCGACGACGCCTCGGTCGTCGCCAGCGAACTGGTCACCAACGCGGTGGTGCACGCCGGGACCAACGTCGAGCTGCTGTGCCGGCTGGAGGAGGCCACCGAGGACGAGGCCGCGGCCCTGGTGCTGGAGGTCTCCGACCACCACCCCGCCCGCGCCGTGCGCGGCGAACGCCCGGAGGACGGCGGCCCGGCGGACGACTCGGCCGCCACCGGCTTCGCCGCGCCCAGCGATCCCGCCGAGTACGGCCGCGGCCTCCAACTCGTCGGCACCCTCGCCGAGCGCTGGGGCATCACGTACCGCACGGGTCTCAAGACCGTCTGGGCCCGGCTCCCCGTCGACGACTGGAACCCCTTCCCCGAACCGTCCGCCGAGACCGGGTTCCAGCACGGGCTGCGCGCCGCCGAACTGCTCGCCCCCACGGCCCGGCGCGCCCTGCGCGACGACGCGGACTGGGCCGGCCGGGGCGCGCTCTCGTTCCTCGCCGAAGCCTCGGACCTGCTCGCCGGTCAGCTCGACGAGGACATCGTCGCGGCGCTCGCCGGACAGTTACTGGTGCCCAGGCTCGCCGACTGGTGCGCGATATGGCTGGAGCCGGAGAACGGTGGCCCGGTGGCCGTGCCCCGGCTCGCCAGCGTCTGGCACCGGGACGAGACCGAGACCGTGCCGCTGCGCACGGTGCTCGAACAGGACCCCATCCGGTTGCCCGAGCGGGTCGGCACCGGTCCCGTCTGCCTGCCCTGGCCCTGGGGCGAGGAGGAAGGGGCGGGAGGGGAGGAGCCGGAGGCGCACGCGCGGGCAGCCCTCGCCTACCGCATCACATCGGGCGGCCGCACGCTCGGCGCCGTGCTCCTCGGCCGGGAGGGCGCGGGGCGCGTCCCCGACGAAGTGACCGCCCTGATCGAGGACTTCGTCCGCCGGGTCGGCCTCGCCGTCGGCGCCGCCCGCGCCTACACCAGGCAGGCCACGATCAGCCGCATCCTGCAGCGGGCGCTGCTGCCCGGCAAGGTCGCCGACATCCCCGGGGTGACCAGCGCGCTGGTGTACGAACCCAGCGACGACGGGGTCGTCGGCGGCGACTTCTACGACATCTTCCCGTGCCCCGGCGACCGCTGGTGCTTCGTCCTCGGCGACGTCCAGGGCAGCGGCCCCGAGGCCGCCGTCGTCACCGGCCTGGCCCGGCCGTGGCTGCGGCTGCTGGCCCGCGAGGGCTTCGGCGTCGGCGAGGTGCTGGACCGGCTGAACCGGCTGCTCCTCGACGACGCGATGGAGGCGGCCGAGGCGGCCGCCCTCATGGTGGCCGCGGCGGGCGGCCAGCAGACCGCGGACACCGGGCAGTCCCGCTTCCTCTCCCTGCTGTACGGGGAGCTGGTCCCGCTGCCGGACGGCGGCGTGCGCTGCACCCTGGCCAGCGCCGGCCATCCGCTGCCGTTGCTGCTGCGGCCGGACGGCGAGGTGCGCCCGGCCGCCGAGCCGCAGATGCTGCTCGGCCTCTTCGACGACGTCGCGTACGAGAGCCAGAGCTTCGACCTGGCGCCGGGCGACAGCCTGCTGTGCGTCACGGACGGGGTGACCGAGCGGCGGTCCGGAACGCTGATGTTCGACGACGGGGACGGTCTGGCCCGGGCGCTGGCCGACTGCACGGGCCTGTCGGCGGACGGCATCGCGGACCGGATCAAACGGGCCGTGCACGAGTTCGCCGAGCGCCCGCCGGACGACGACCTGGCGCTGCTGGTGCTCCAGGCGGGGTGAGCGCGGGCGCCCGCCGTCACGGGCGTGCGTCAAGGGCATGCCTCCGGGCCTGCGTCATGGGCATGGCCGGGCGATGCCGCCCGACGGGGGACAATGGGCGGTATGCCTTCCGTACTGCCCGATGGTGAACCCGTGCCCGACGACGGGGCGCTGCCCCGCCATGCCCTGGAAGGCGCCGCCGACCGTCCGCTCGGCTTCTACCTGCACGTGCCCTACTGCGCGACCCGCTGCGGCTACTGCGACTTCAACACCTATACCGCGACCGAGCTGCGCGGCTCCGGCGGCGCCCTGGCCTCCCGGGACAACTACGCCGCCCATCTGATCGGCGAGGTCCGCCGGGCCCGCGAGGTCCTCGGCGACGACCCGCGCAGGGTCCGTACGGTCTTCGTCGGCGGCGGGACGCCGACCCTGCTGGCCGCCGCCGACCTGGTCCGGATGCTGGGTGCGATCCGCGACGAGTTCGGTCTCGCGGACGACGCCGAGATCACCACCGAGGCGAACCCGGAATCCGTCGGTCCGGCGTATCTCGCCGAACTGCGGGAGGGCGGCTTCAACCGGATCTCGTTCGGCATGCAGAGCGCCCGGCAGCACGTGCTGAAGGTCCTGGACCGCACGCACACCCCCGGACGGCCACAGGCGTGTGTCGCCGAGGCGCACGCGGCGGGCTTCGACCACGTCAACCTCGACCTGATCTACGGCACGCCCGGCGAGTCCGACGACGACTGGCGGGCCTCCCTGGACGCGGCGATCGGGGCCGGTCCGGACCATGTGTCCGCGTACGCGCTGATCGTCGAGGAGGGCACCGGGCTGGCCCGGCGCATCCGGCGCGGCGAGATCTCGATGACCGACGACGACGCCCACGCGGACCGGTACCTGATCGCGGACGAGGCGATGACCGCGGCGGGCTTCTCCTGGTACGAGGTGTCGAACTGGGCCCGCACGCCCGAGGCCCGCTGTCTGCACAACGAGCTGTACTGGCGCGGGGCCGACTGGTGGGGCGCCGGACCGGGGGCGCACAGCCACGTCGGAGGCGTGCGCTGGTGGAACGTGAAGCACCCCGGGGCGTACGCGCAGGCGCTGGCCGAGGGGCGCTCGCCCGGCGCCGGGCGGGAGATCCTCTCCGCCGAGGACCGGCGGGTCGAGCGGATCCTGCTGGAACTGCGCCTCGCGGACGGCTGCCCGCTGTCCCTGCTGAAGCCGGAGGGTCTGGCCGCGGCCGACCGTGCGGTCGAGGACGGACTGTTGCAGCGGGAGCCGTACGGACGGGGGAGGGCGGTGCTCACCCTGCGCGGACGCCTGCTGGCCGACGCGGTGGTGCGGGACCTGGTGGACTGAGGGGCCCCGCTCGTCAGCTGCCGGAGGGACCGGATCCGGGGATCGTCACGCATTCATTCGGGCGCCGTCACAAAATCGATCAGGTGTTCAACCGAACCCAGGAGTGTCGGCTCCAGGTCCCGGTACGAGCGCACCGAGGACAGGATGCGCTGCCAGGCGGCGCCGGTGTTCTCCTCCCAGCCCAGCGCCCGGCACACGCCCGTCTTCCAGTCCTGGCCGCGCGGTACCACCGGCCAGTCGGCGATGCCCACGGACGACGGCTTCACGGCCTCCCACACGTCGATGTAGGGATGGCCGACCACCAGCACGTTCGCGTCCGACACCTGCTCCGCGATCCGGGACTCCTTGGAGCCCGGGACCAGGTGGTCCACCAGGACGCCGAGCCGGGCGTCCGGGCCGGGGGAGAACTCGCGCACGACGGCCGGAAGGTCGTCGACGCCCTCCAGGTACTCGACGACCACGCCCTCGATCCGCAGGTCGTCGCCCCAGACCCGTTCGACCAGTTCCGCGTCGTGCCGGCCCTCCACATAGATCCGCCCCGCCCGCGCGACCCGGGCGCGCGCTCCCGGAACCGCGATCGAGCCCGAGGCCGTACGCGCGGGGCGCGCCGGTGAAGCCGCCGACGGCCGCACCAGCGTGACCACCTTGCCCTCCAGCAGGAAGCCGCGCGGTTCCATCGGGAACACCCGGTGCTTGCCGAAACGGTCCTCCAGGGTCACCGTCGGCCCCTGGGCCGTCTTCTCGCAGCGGATCACCGCACCGCAGAACCCGGTGGAGACCTCCTCCACGACCAGATCGGCTTCGGCGGGGACCTCGGGAACGGGGGCGGACCTCTTCCACGGCGGGGTCAGGTCCGGCTGGTAGCTGCGCATCGGACGACGATAGGACGGGAACGGCCCACGACACGCCGAGGGGGCCCGCCTCGCGCGCCGCGAGCCCGCCCTCCCGCCGCCTTCAGGGGCCCGTGCGTCCCCCGTGCAGCGCCGCCAGCCGGTCGCGCTGGCCCCTGACGAACGCGGCGTCCACCACCGCCCCGTGCCCCGGGACGTACACCGCGTCCTCGCCCCCCAGTGCCAGCAGCCGGTCCAGCGCGGCCGGCCAGCGGGCCAAGGCCGCGTCCGGGCCCGCCTGAGGTTCACCGGACTCCTCGACCAGATCGCCGCAGAACACCACGGCGGGGGAGCCCGGCACGACCGCCACCAGATCGTGGCCGCTGTGCGCGGGGCCCAGATTCGCCAGCAATACGCGCCGGCCGCCGCCCAGATCGACCGTCCGCTCGTCGCGCACCTCGTGATCCGGCGCCACCAGCGCGGCGACGGCCCTGGCCGCCTCGTGCTCGGGCACCCCGTGGCGTACCGCGTCGGAGCGCAGATCCGCCGCCCCGCTTCCGCTCCTCAGCAGGTCCGCCGTGCCGGCCGCCCCGTACACCCGGACGTCCCCGGAGCCCGGGGCGTCCCCGGCCGCCCGGACGCCCGGGAACGCCGCGGTGCCCAGAACGTGATCGAAATGGGGGTGGGTGAGTGCGATATGCGTCACCTCACGGCCGAGCAGGGCCCGCGCCCCGTCCCGGATCCCGGCCCCCTCGCGGAGCGTGGACCCGGTATCGACGAGCAGCACGCCCTCCGCCCCGGCCACCAGTGCGGTCGTCGCGTCCCAGCCGGGCAGGCGGCGCCGTCCCGTACCGTGACCGATCCGCTCCCAGCCGAACTCTTCCCAAGAGGTGTCCATACCGGGACGCTATCGGCAGCGGACCGGTACGGTCTCGCGATCACGTGGCCGGTCGCCCTTGCTAGGTCCCCAGTCGGCCGCCGTACACTGACCGGGGGATGGCTGGCACTCGCGCCGACAGAGTGCCAGGCGGATCCCTGGGGAAAGAAATCGGGTACGGCCCGGGAACCACCGCTGAACCAGATACCTGGAGGTGCGCGCGATGCTCAGCGAACGCAGACTCGAAGTGCTGCGCGCCATCGTTCAGGACTACGTGGGCACCGAGGAGCCGGTCGGTTCCAAGGCGCTCACCGAGCGGCACAAGCTGGGGGTCTCCCCGGCCACCGTCCGCAACGACATGGCGGTGCTGGAGGACGAGGGCTTCATCGCCCAGCCCCACACCAGTGCCGGGCGTATCCCGACGGACAAGGGTTACCGGCTCTTCGTCGACAGGCTCGCGGGCGTCAAGCCCCTCTCGTCGCCGGAGCGCCGTGCCATCCACAATTTCCTCGACGGCGCGGTCGACCTCGACGACGTCGTGAGCCGCACCGTCCGGCTGCTCGCGCAGCTGACCCGGCAGGTCGCCATCGTGCAGTACCCCTCGCTGACCCGGTCGACGGTGCGGCACGTGGAACTGCTGTCGCTGGCCCCCGCCCGGCTGATGCTCGTGCTGATCACGGACACCGGCCGGGTCGAACAGCGCATGATCGACTGCCCCGCCCCGATGGGTGAGACCTCGCTGGCCGATCTGCGGGCCCGTCTCAACAGCCGGGTCGTCGGGCGCCGATTCCCGGACGTCCCGCAGCTGGTGCAGGACCTGCCGGAATCCTTCGAGAGCGAGGACCGGGGGACCGTGTCCACCGTGCTCTCCACCCTGCTCGAAACCCTGGTCGAGGACACGGAGGAGCGCCTGATGATCGGCGGCACCTCCAACCTCACCCGCTTCGGACACGACTTCCCCGTGATGATCCGGCCGGTGCTGGAGGCATTGGAGGAGCAGGTCGTGCTGCTGAAGCTGCTCGGTGAGGCCAAGGACTCGGGCATGACCGTACGCATCGGGCACGAGAACGCCCACGAGGGACTGAACTCCACGTCCGTCGTCACAGTCGGCTACGGTTCGGGCGGCGAGGCAGTCGCCAAACTCGGCGTGGTCGGACCGACCCGCATGGACTACCCCGGAACGATGGGAGCGGTACGCGCAGTGGCACGTTACGTCGGACAGATCCTGGCGGAGTCGTAAGTGGCCACGGACTACTACGCCGTACTCGGCGTGCGCCGCGACGCCTCCCAGGACGAGATCAAGAAGGCATTCCGGAGGCTCGCCCGCGAGCTGCACCCGGACGTGAATCCCGATCCGAAGACCCAGGAGCGGTTCAAGGAGATCAACGCCGCCTACGAGGTGCTGTCGGACCCGCAGAAGAAGCAGGTCTACGACCTCGGCGGCGACCCGCTGTCCGCCTCCGGCGGCGGTGGCGGCGCGGGCGGCTTCGGACAGGGCGGCTTCGGCAACTTCTCCGACATCATGGACGCGTTCTTCGGTACGTCGTCGCAGCGCGGGCCCCGCTCGCGCACCCGGCGCGGCCAGGACGCGATGATCCGGCTGGAGATCGACCTCGCCGAGGCGGCGTTCGGCACCACCAAGGACATCCAGGTCGACACGGCCGTCGTGTGCACCACGTGCAGCGGCGAGGGCGCCGCTCCCGGCACCTCCGCCCAGACCTGTGACATGTGCCGCGGGCGCGGCGAGGTCTCCCAGGTCACCCGGTCCTTCCTGGGCCAGGTCATGACCTCGCGGCCCTGTCCGCAGTGCCAGGGCTTCGGCACGGTCGTGCCGACCCCGTGCCCGGAGTGCGCCGGGGACGGCCGCGTCCGGTCGCGCCGCACGCTCACCGTGAAGATCCCGGCGGGTGTCGACAACGGCACCCGCATCCAGCTCGCGGGCGAGGGCGAGGTCGGCCCCGGCGGCGGCCCGGCCGGCGACCTGTACGTGGAGATCCACGAACTGTCGCACCCGGTGTTCCAGCGCCGCGGCGACGATCTGCACTGCACCGTCACGATCCCCATGACGGCGGGCGCGCTCGGCACGAAGGTGCCGCTGGAGACGCTCGACGGCCTGGAGGAGGTCGACATCAGGCCCGGCACGCAGTCCGGCCAGTCGGTCCCGCTGCACGGACGCGGCATCACCCATCTGAGGGGCGGCGGACGCGGCGACCTGGTCGTGCACGTCGAGGTGATGACCCCGACGAAGCTCGACCCGGAGCAGGAACGACTGCTGCGCGAACTGGCGAAGATGCGGGGCGAGGAACGGCCCACCGGCCAGTTCCAGCCCGGTCAGCAGGGGCTGTTCTCCCGGCTGAAGGACGCCTTCAACGGCCGCTGACGGGCCCCGCCCGGGTCGTCGAGCGGCCCGGCGCGGGTTTCCGCGGACCTCGTGCGCCGTTCTCCGTCCGACGGGGAACGGCGCACGGTCGCGTCCCGCGCACGCCGGGGCGCGCCGGACGTGACACGATGCGGTCATGTCATCCGTGTTGACCGATCTCTGCCGGTATCCGATCGTGCAGGCCCCCATGGCGGGCGGTACGTCCCGTCCGGAGCTCGCCGCAGCCGTCTCGGAAGCGGGTGGGCTGGGCTTCCTCGCCGCCGGGTACAAGACGGCCGACGGCATGTACAACGAGATCAAGCGGCTGCGCACGCTCACCGGCCGGCCCTTCGGCGTCAATCTCTTCATGCCGCAGCCCGACCTCGCCGACCCGAGCGCCGTCGACGTGTACCGGCATCAGCTCGCGGGCGAGGGTGCCTGGTACGAGACCCCGCTCGGCGACCCGGACGCCGGCGGGGGCGACGACGGCTACGAGGCCAAGCTCGCCGTCCTCCTGGACGATCCCGTCCCGGCCGTCTCGTTCACCTTCGGCTGCCCGACCCGCGACACCCTCGACGCGCTCGCGAACGTCGGCACGTACACCGTCGTGACGGTGACCACGCCCGAGGAGGCCCAGGCGGCCCAGTGGGCGGGCGCCGACGCGGTCTGCGCGCAGGGCGTGGAGGCGGGCGGCCACCAGTCCACCCACCGCGACGACCCGCTGAACGACGGCACCGGCATCGGCCTGCTCTCCCTGGTCGCGCAGGTCCGCGAGACCGTGGAGCTGCCGATCGTCGCCGCGGGCGGACTGATGCGCGGCTCCCAGATCGCCGCGGTGCTCGCCGCGGGCGCCCAGGCGGCGCAGCTCGGCACGGCGTTCCTCGTCTGCCCCGAGTCCGGCGCGAACCCGCTGCACAAGCAGGCGCTGACCAATCCGCTGTTCGCGGGGACCGCCCTGACCCGGGCGTTCTCCGGCCGTCCCGCCCGTGGGCTGGTCAACCGCTTCATGCGAGAGCACGGTCCGTACGCCCCCGCCGCCTACCCCCAGATCCACTACCTGACCGTCGGACTGCGCAAGGCGGCGGCCACGTCCGGGGACGCCCAGGGCATGGCCCTGTGGGCGGGGCAGGGACACCGGATGGCACGCGAGGTGCCCGCCGGCCGGCTGCTCGGCCTCCTCGTCGAGGAACTGGACGCCGCGCGGGCGGCGCTGAACGCGGGGGGCACGCGATGACCGCACCCGTCTTCGTCGTCGACGAGGTCCCCGACGGGCCGGAGTTCGTGCTGGAAGGACCCGAAGGGCGGCACGCCGTCTCGGTGAAGCGGCTGCGTCCCGGCGAGGACGTCGTGCTGACGGACGGCGCGGGCCGCTGGACGGAGGGCGTCGTCAGGGCCGCCGAGGGCAAGGACCGGCTCGTGGTCATGGATCTGACGGGGATTCACGAGGAGCCGCCGCCCGCCCCCCGGATCACCGTCGTCCAGGCGCTGCCCAAGGGCGACCGGGGCGAGGTCGCCGTGGAGACGATGACGGAGACCGGCGTCGACGCGATCGTGCCCTGGCAGGCATCGCGCTGCATCACCCAGTGGAAGGGCGAACGCGGCCTCAAGTCCCTCGCGAAATGGCGCAACACCGCCCGCGAGGCGGGCAAGCAGTCGCGCCGGGTGCGATTCCCCGAGGTGGCGGACACGCTGACGACCAATCAGGTCGCCGCGCTCCTGGGCACGGCGGACTTCGCCGCCGTCCTGCACGAGGACCGTGACCACGACAGCGAACCGCTGGCCACCGTCCAACTCCCCAGCCAGGGCGAGATCGTGCTCGTCGTCGGTCCCGAAGGGGGCGTGTCCCCGGACGAACTGGCGGTCTTCGCCGAGGCCGGCGCCCGCACCTGCCGTCTCGGCGCGAGCGTGCTGCGCACCTCCACGGCCGGAACGGCGGCGACGGCCCTGCTGATGGGGCGCACCGGCCGCTGGTCGTGAGCGCCCTCCCGCGCGCCGGTGCCACCCCGAAGGGGCCGCGAGCCGTCTACCGTCTCGCGATCGAACGGTGGGAAGCTGCCCGTATGGGGACAACAAGGGCATGGTGTCGTAGCGGAATCCGTCGATTTCTGGCCGCGTCCGCGCTCACGGGCGCGGCGGTCGCGGGGCTCGTCGCCTGTGATCCGGCGGGCGGTCTGAACTCCGCTTCCATCGCCGTGACCACCGACCGGACCGGCACCAGCGCCCTGCAGCGCAACGGGGTCGACGTGCGCTGGCTGAGCTGTTCGGCCGGTGTCGACCGCCTGGACGGGGGCGGGACGGTGAACGGTTCGCCGGCCGCCTCCCTGCCCCGGACCGGGCACGTCGAGTGCACCGGCAGGACCGGGAGCGGACAGGACATCTCGCTCAGCGGCAAGGTGACCCAGGCCCTCGACGGGCGGTGCGTGCGGGGCGACCTGACCGCGCGGGCCGACGGCAGGGACGTGTTCCGGACGGACGTGCTCGGCGACTGCGACGCCAGACCCACGTTCGGTGCGGTGTACCCGCCCGGGAACAGCGGCCAGGGCGGCGCCCGGCCCGCGGTGACCGTGACGGTCACGGTGACCGGTGCACCCTGGGGCTGAAGCCTGTTGCGGAACGGGGCCGGCGCTGGTTCCCCGCGTGGTCCGACGCACCGAGGGCCTGCTCCGGTCCGGCTTCCTGTCGACCGACCGTGCATGACGATCCTGCGCACGAGGTGCTGCGCGATCCTGCGGGCCGTGCGGCAACAGGCGTCAGGCCCTGTCGTCGAACTGCCGCCCGCCGTGCGGCGCCTGTCGGGCACACTCGCGGTGCTGTCGGAGTCGTCCTCCTGGGGCCGGTACGAGGACGATCCACGCCTCGCGCTCAACGGAGTCTCCCCTGTTCGAGCGGAGCCGGGAACCCGGGGAAGCACCGGACGCCGCACGGCCCGGCCCCCGGCCGGACGACGGCGGTTCGACGACAGGGCCCGGTGACCGGGGCGGTGGGCCGCCGCGGGGCCCGACGCACTCCGGCCAACCCGGTACCGCCGGGCACGCCCGCGGCCTAGGGTGATCGGTGTGACGCAGTCTGCCTACCTCCGATACCCCCATGTCCAGGGCGATGTGATCGCCTTCACCGCCGAGGACGACGTCTGGCTGGCACCGCTGGACGGCGGCCGGGCCTGGCGCGTCAGCGCCGACAATCGGCCCGTCACCCACCCGCGGATATCCCCCGACGGGACACGGGTCGCCTGGACGTCCACCCGGGACGGAGCACCCGAGGTGCACGTCGCACCCGTCGACGGCGGCCCGTCCCGGCGGCTCACCCACTGGGGCGACGCCACCACCTCCGTACGCGGCTGGACGCCGGAGGGCGACGTACTGGCCATCAGCGCGTACGACCAGGCGTCGTTGAGACGCAGTTGGGCCAGGGCCGTCCCGGTCGACGGCGGGCCCGCGCGGACCCTGCCGTACGGGCCGGTCGGCTCCGTCGCGCACGGCCCCGGCGGACGGGTCCTGCTGCTCTCGGCCACCATGGGGCGCGAGGCCGCCGCGTGGAAGCGCTACCGGGGCGGCACCGCGGGCAAGTTGTGGATAGAACGCGAGGAGCGACCGGAATCCGCCGACGGGGCCGCGGAGTTCATACGCGTCCACGAGGACCTCGACGGCAACATCGAAGCCCCGATGTGGGTGGGCGGTGGGGTCTCCCCTGCTCGAGCGGAGTCGAGAGCTTGGAGTGGGGTCTCCCCTGCTCGAGCGGAGTCGGGAGCTTGGAGTGGGGTCTCCCCTGCTCGAGCGGAGTCGAGAGCTTGGGGACGTATCGCGTTCCTCTCCGACCACGAGGGCGTCGGCGCGGTCTACTCCTCCCTCCCCGACGGTTCCGACCTGCGCCGCCACACCGGCATCGAGGGCTTCTACGCCCGGCACGCGACCACCGACGGCACCCGCGTCTGCTACGCCTCCGCCGGTGAACTGTGGCTGCTCGACGACCTCGACGGGGCCGAGCCCCGCCGCCTCGACATCCGGCTCGGCGGCCAGCGCGCCGACCTCCAGCCGCACCCCCTGCACGCGGGCGGCCACCTGGAGAGCGCGTCCCCGGACCGCACCGGCCGCGGCAGCGCGGTCGCCACGCGCGGCGCCGTCCACTGGGTCACCCACCGCGACGGCCCGGTCCGCGCGCTCGCCGTCGAACCCGGCGTACGTGCCAGGCTGCCCCACACCTTCCAGGCCGACGGCGACCAGCACGTCGTCTGGGTCACCGACGCCGAGGGCGACGACGCCCTGGAGTGCGCCCCCGCCACCGGCATCGCGCCGGGCGCCGTGCCGCGCCGCCTCGCCGCGGGGCGCCTGGGCCGGGTGCTCGGCCTCGCCGCGGCGCCGGACGGCAGCAGGTTCGCCGTCGCCTCCCACGACGGGCGGGTGCTGCTCGTCGAGCGGGAGAGCGGCGAGGTCCACGAGGTGGACCGCAGCGAACACGGCGACGTCTCCGGTCTGGTCTTCTCGCCCGACTCCGCCTGGCTCGCCTGGTCGCACCCCGGGCCCGACCCGCTCCGCCAGCTCAAGCTGGCGCACCTCGCCGACCTGTCAGTGGCCGAGGCGACCCCGCTGCGCTTCCGGGACTTCGCCCCCGCTTTCACCACCGACGGCAAGCACCTCGCGTTCCTCTCCGAGCGGTCCTTCGACCCGATCTACGACACCCACGTCTTCGACCTGGCGTTCATCGGCGCCTGCCGCCCGCACCTGCTGACGCTCGCCGCCACCACGCCCTCCCCGTTCGGGCCGCAGCGCCACGGCCGCCCGACCGAGAAGGAGAAGGGCGGCGGGGACGGCGAGGACAACCCGACCGCGCTGCCCGTCACCCGCATCGACCTCGAAGGGCTCGCCGACCGGATCGTGCCGGTGCCCGTCGAGGCCGCCAGGTACTCCGCGCTGCGCGCCGCGAAGGACGGGCTGCTGTGGCTGTGCCACCCGGTGACCGGGGTGCTCGGCACCAGCGGCGCCACCCCCGACTCCCGCGAGCCCGAGACCGTCCTGGAGCGGTACGACCTGGAGAAGCTGCGCTGCGAGGAACTCGCCTCCGACGTCGGCGCCTTCGCGGTCAGCGGCGACGGCAGGCGCCTGGTCCTGCACACCCGGGGCAAGCTGCGCGTCGTACCCTCCGACAGCCGGGTCCCGGCCGGGGACGACGACCACGACGGCGACACGAGCGTCACCGTCGACCTCACCAGGATCCGCCGCACCCTCGACCCGGCCGCCGAATGGCGCCAGATGTACGACGAGGCCGGGCGCGTCATGCGGGACAACTTCTGGCGCCCCGACATGGGCGGCGTCGACTGGGACGCGGTCCTGGACCGCTACCGCCCGGTGCTGGACCGCGTCGCCACCCATGACGATCTGATCGACCTGCTGTGGGAGGTGCAGGGCGAACTCGGTACCTCGCACGCCTATGTGCGGCCCCCGGCCTGGTGGCGCGACGAGAACGCCCGCCAGGGACTGCTCGGCGCGGACATCTCCCGTACGGACGAGGGCGCCTGGCGCATCGACCGCATCCTGCCGTCCGAGACCTCCGACCCCGAAGCCCGCTCGCCGCTCGCGGCACCGGGGGTGGCGGCGCGCGTCGGGGACACGATCCTGGCCGTCGACGGACATCCCGTCGACCCGGTCGCCGGACCCGGGCCGCTGCTCACCGGCTCGGCCGGAAAGCCGGTCGAACTGACCGTCTCGCCCGTGGACGGCGGCGACCCGCGCCATGTCGTCGTCGTTCCCGTCGCCGACGAGGAGGCGCTGCGCTACCACGCCTGGGTCGCCGACCGCCGGGCGTATGTCCACGAGCGGTCCGGCGGACGCCTGGGCTACCTCCACGTCCCCGACATGGTCGGCTCCGGCTGGGCGCAGCTCCACCGCGACCTGCGCGTCGAGGTGGCCCGCGAGGGCCTGGTCGTGGACGTCCGGGAGAACCGCGGCGGCCACACCTCGCAGCTGGTCGTGGAGAAGCTCGGCCGGCGCATCGTCGGCTGGGACGTGCCGCGCGGCATGCGGCCCACCAGCTACCCGCAGGACGCGCCGCGCGGCCCGGTGGTCGCCGTCGCCGACGAGTTCTCCGGATCGGACGGCGACATCGTGAACGCCGCGATCAAGGCACTGGGCATCGGTCCGGTGGTGGGCACCCGTACCTGGGGCGGTGTGGTCGGCATCGACAGCCGCTACTCCCTCGTCGACGGGACATTGGTCACCCAGCCCAAGTACGCGTTCTGGTTCGAGACCCACGGCTGGGGCGTGGAGAACCACGGGGTCGACCCCGACGTCGAGGTCGTGATGGCCCCGCAGGACCACGCGGCGGGGCGCGACCCGCAGCTGGACGAGGCGATCAGGATCGCGCTGGCGTCGCTGGCCGAGACCCCGGCCAAGCGCGCGCCGCAGCGGCCGGGGGCGTAGGGCGCGTTGCGAAAGTGGCGTCGTCCGCCCGAAGGGCGGGGCCCGCGGCGTCCGGCGCGGTGCGTCGCGAGGCGGAGGGTCGTCCTCGTACGGGGTGTACGTGGACGGTCCCGACGACGCGGCGAGGCGCCGTGCCAGGCGTCGCGGGCCGGACGGGACTTTCGAAACGCGCCCCAGCGCCTCCCCGGGCGGTCCGGACCGCAGCTCCGGCCCGGACCGCCTGGTCGCGCCGACCCGTTCCGGGCGGCGACCTCCCGTGCGCCCACCCGGGCTCGCGGGCGGTGGCGGCCGCCCGGATACCATGCCGTACAACGATCACCACCCCACAGCGACCAGCACCGACCGAGGAGCCGAGCCCATGGCGGGAGAACCGCAGCCCGACTGCCTGTTCTGCAAGATCGTTTCGGGTGACGTCCCGGCGACCATCGTCCGGGAGACCGAGACCACCGTGGCCTTCCGGGACATAAACCCGCAGGCCCCCACCCACGTCCTCGTCATCCCGCGTCTCCACCACCCGGACGCCGCGTCGCTCGCCGCCGCCGCGCCGGAGGTCGCCGCCGACATACTCCGCGAGGCGGGGAACGTCGCCGCGGACGAGAAGCTCGTGGAGACCGGGTACCGGGTCGTCTTCAACACCGGCTCCGGCGCCGGACAGACCGTGTTCCACGCGCATGCCCACATCCTGGGCGGCCGCGGCATGCAGTGGCCTCCCGGCTGACGCTCCCGGCACCGGGAAACACGGGAACGAGCGAGAACACACCATGTCCGTACGCGAATTCGTGGTCCTCGGCACCGCCAGCCAGGTCCCGACCCGACACCGCAACCACAACGGCTATCTGTTGCGCTGGGACGGCGAGGGCATCCTCTTCGACCCCGGTGAGGGCACCCAGCGCCAGATGCTGCGCGCCGGTGTCGCCGCGCACGACATCGACCGGATCTGCGTGACGCACTTCCACGGCGACCACTCGCTCGGCCTGGCCGGGGTGATCCAGCGGATCAACCTCGACCAGGTGCCGCACCCGGTCACCGCGCACTACCCGGAGAGCGGCCGGCGCTTCTTCGAACGGCTGCGGTACGCCACCGCCTACCGCGAGTCCGTCGAACTGACCGAGGCGCCGGTCGCCACCGACGGCGTGCTCGCCGTCACGGACGCGTACACGCTCAGCGCCCACCGCCTCTCGCACCCCGTCGAGTCGTACGGCTACCGGCTCGTCGAACCCGACGGGCGCCGCATGCTGCCCGACCGGCTCGCCGCGCACGGCATCGAGGGACCCGACATCGGACGGATCCAGCGCGAGGGCGCCCTCGGCGGCGTCACGCTCGACGACGTCTCCGAGCACCGGCCCGGCCAGCGGTTCGCGTTCATCATGGACACCCGGCTCTGCGACGGCGTCCACGTCCTCGCCGAGGGGTGCGACCTGCTGGTCATCGAGTCGACCTTCCTCGACGAGGACGAGCGGCTCGCCGCCGACCACGGGCATCTGACCGCCGGACAGGCCGCCCGGATCGCCCGGGACGCGGGCGTGCGGCACCTCGTGCTGACCCACTTCTCCCAGCGGTACGACGACCCGGCCGTCTTCGAGGCCCAGGCCCGCGCCGCGGGGTTCGAGGGCGGGCTGACCATCGCCCGCGACCTCGACCGGATCCCCGTGCCCACCCGGCACCACCCGTCGGCCGCTTCGTGACCCGGCGGACCCGGGCGACCGGGGGCGCTCCCTGATCCGCGCCCCGTCGCCCCAGGTCGATAGCCTGGTGGTGACCCGGCACCGCCTGCCGTGAACCGGCAGCCGCGGCCCCACGAGCACCAGCCCCTGTGAGCGAGAATCCCGTGCACCGTCTCCCCAAGGCCGAACTCCACCTCCACATCGAGGGGACCCTCGAACCCGAGCTGGCCTTCGCGCTCGCCGAGCGCAACGGCGTGCGGCTGCCCTACGCGGACACCGAGGAGCTCCGCACCGCCTACCGCTTCGAGGACCTGCAGAGCTTCCTCGACCTGTACTACGCGCTGATGGCGGTGCTCCGGACCGAGCGGGACTTCGAGGAACTTGCCGACGCCTATCTCGCCCGCGCCGCCGCCCAGGGCGTCCGGCACGCGGAGATCTTCTTCGACCCGCAGGCGCACACCGCCCGCGGTGTTCCGATCGGCACCGTCGTCGAGGGGCTCGGCCGGGCGCTGGAGCGCAGCGAGCAGAGGCACGGCATCTCCACCCAGCTGATCATGTGCTTCCTGCGCGACCAGTCCGCCGAGTCGGCCATGGAGACCCTGGAGTCCGCGAAGCCGTATCTGCACCGGATCAGCGCCGTCGGCCTCGACTCGGCGGAGGTCGGGCACCCGCCCGTCAAGTTCCGCGAGGTGTACGAGGCGGCCGGGGCGCTCGGGCTGCGCAAGGTCGCCCACGCGGGCGAGGAGGGCCCCGCCGCGTACATCCGGGAGAGCCTGGACGTCCTCGGCGTCGAGCGCATCGACCACGGACTGCGCTGCATGGAGGACCCGGAGCTGGTGGAGCGGCTGGTCGCGGAGCGGGTTCCGCTCACCCTCTGCCCGCTGTCCAACGTGCGGCTGCGCGCCATCGACACCCTGGAGCGGCACCCGCTGCGGGAGATGATGGCCGCCGGGCTGCTCTGCACGGTGAACTCGGACGACCCGGCCTACTTCGGCGGCTATGTCGCCGACACCTTACACGCCGTCCACGAGGCCCTCGGCCTGGACCGCGAGCAGCTGCGCACCCTGGCCCGCAACTCCTTCGAGGCCGCCTTCCTCGACCACGACGAGGAGCGCAGGGCCCGCTACCTGGCCGAGGTCGAGGCGTACACGTTCGACTGAGAGCCTGTCGGATGACCGTTGATCAGAAATCCGGTACGGCACGGTGCGTGCGATGCCAAGGCGACGGGACGCGCTCGTGGCAGAGCCGACAGGGCATTTCGGCAGCGCCGGAGGCGTGCGCGCCAGGGCGTGGCGGCCCGGTCAGGGATTGCCCGACAGACTCTGAGCGGCCCCGGCCGACGGGCCGGCCGTCCGGAACGCGTCCCGGTCCGGACGGCCGCCGCGCAGCGCGGGCGGGCTGATCTCCGCGACGGCCTGTTCCGGCGCGCCCAGTTCGGGCACCGGGCCGGGCACCGCGCCGCTGCTGGCGGCGAGCAGCGCGGCCGGGGCACCGCCCCTGCGGCGCACCGCGCCCGGCAGCAGCGGCCGGCCGCCGGTGTGCAGGGCGACGGCCGTGAAGGGGACGGCGACCAGGAGCGTGAGGGAGCCGAGCAGCAGGCCCATGACCGGATACCCGGCCTGCTCGGACAGCACGCTGCCGAGCACCGGCCCGCAGGCCACGCCGACGGACGAGGCGGAGCCCGCGAGGACCGCCCACCGGCCGCGCACGTCCAGGGACGCGGCCAGACCGATCAGGTACGACAGGACCACCGGGTAGACGGTGTTCCACAGGATCTCGCCGGTCGCGAACGAGCCGAGGTCCCCGGCCGACGAGCTGAGCACGATGCTCGCCGCGATGACCACCGTGCCCAGGCCGACCGGCACCGCCCGGCCGAGCCGGCCCCCCAGCACCCCGGCGCCCGTCACCCCGAGCAGGCCAGCACCGAGCGCGGCGGCGAACACCGCCCCGACGGTGACCTCGGAGAGCCCGACCTGCACCGTGCCGATCCGGCCGCTGACGCCCCACAGCGCGTTCTGCGCCATGGACCAGACGAGCATGCCGCCCGCCAGCACCAGCCCGGAGCGGCGGTGCGGCAGCCGACGGGCGACCGGGGCGGTGGTCCCGCCCCGCGTGGCTCCGCCGAGCCGGGCGGTGGCGGGCCAGACGAGCAGTGCGACCAGGGCGATCGACGCGAACGGCAGCCGGTGGCCGCCGCCGAGGTGCGGGATCGTCAGATAGAGGGCGCCGGCCGTCGCGGAGACGCTCAACAGACCGAGCGACGAGGTCCGGTGCGGGTCCTGCCGTGCGGCGATGCCCGCCGCGGCCACCGCGGTCGCCGTACCGGAACCGAGTCCGCCGACCATCGCACCGGCGACCACCAGCGGCACGGAGCCCGCCAGCGCCGCGCAGCCGTATCCCGCCGCGGCGAGCACCAGCCCGGTCCGGGCGGCCCTGCGCGGGCCGAGCGACTCGACCCGGCCCGCCAGGGTGAATCCGGCGACCGCCGAACTCAGCAGCAGGGCGCTGCCCACCAGACCGGCTCGGGCCGGGCCCAGGCCCAGATGGACGGAGAGCCGCCCGACGACGGTGGGGAGCAGGTAGGCGGCGAGGTAGCCGGCGGTGAAGACGGCGACCAGGGGCCACGCGGCGCGCGGGCGCGGGGACATGGGCGTTCCTGAGGACACGAGGGCATGCCGAGGACGGCAGGGAGACAGGGGGGATGGTGGTGCGGGGGAGATAAGGGGCACGCGTCGGCAAGAGTCGCCAACCGGGCTCGCGGCCCAATTTGTATCAACTGGGTCCGGCTCCCAGGAAGTCGCCTAGATGTGATCCGAGTCACAAATTGGTTTGCGTTTCGGTTGGCCGGGTAGGCGCCGATATTTTCGCAGGTCGGGGCCCTGGTGGTGGTGCGGTCTCCGGGGGAGAAGTGGCGCGGACCCCTCCGCTTGATGGCCGGGATCGGGCAGACTGGCCAGATCTGCCACGACCGGGGAGTGCAAGGTGAGCGCGGACAATCCGGATATCGCCCCGCTGGACGAGGCCGCCCCGCGCGGCGGGACCGCCCCGTCGGACGGGATCGACCCGCTGGACGGGCTGCGTGCCCCGCAGGACCCCGACTGCGACGTCTTCCTCACCGGCACGGTCTTCCTCGACATCATCTTCACCGGCCTGGACAGCGCCCCGGTGCGCGGCACCGAGTCCTGGGCGCGCGGCATGGGCTCCAGCCCCGGCGGGGTCGCCAATATGGCCACCGCGCTGGCCCGGCTGGGCCTGCACACCTCCCTGGCCGCGGCGTTCGGCGACGACCACTACGGGGAGTACTGCTGGGACGCCCTGGAGCACGGCGAGGGCATCGACCTGTCCATGTCGCACACCGTTCCCGGCTGGCACTCGCCGGTGACCGTGTCTATGGCGTACGAGGGCGAGCGCACGATGGTCTCGCACGGCCACGAGGCCCCGCCCCCCGCGTTCGTCCCGGGCGCTTCCCGGGCCGGGGGGCCGGCGGGCGCTCCCGGCCCCGCCGGAGCCGTCGCCGCCGTGCCGCCCGACACGGGAACCACGTTCCCGTGCTGCCCGCCCCGGGCCCGTGCCGCCATCGCCTCGCTCACCCCCGGACGCGGCGAGCCGTGGGTCGCCGCCGCGGCCCGCAACGGGGCCAGGATCTTCGCCGACATCGGCTGGGACGAGACCGGCCGCTGGGACCTGGACGCCCTCGTCGACCTGGAGCACTGCCAGGCGTTCCTGCCCAACGCCGAGGAGGCCATGCGCTACACCCGCACCGACTGCCCCCGCGCTGCCGCCCACGCCCTGGCCGAGCGGGTGCCGCTCGCCGTGGTCACCCTCGGCGCGGAGGGCGCGTACGCGGTGGACGCGGCGACCGGGGCGAGCGCCGAGGTGCCCGCCATCGAGGTCGAGGCCCTGGACCCGACCGGCGCCGGTGACGTCTTCGTCGCCGGATTCGTCACCGGCACCCTGGCGGACTGGCCGCTGGCCGACCGGCTGGCCTTCGCCGGACTGACCGCCGCGCTCTCGGTGCAGGAGTTCGGCGGGTCGCTGTCGGCCCCGGACTGGGACGAGATCGCCGCCTGGTGGCAGCGGGTGCGCACCTTCCGCGACCAGGACCCGGCGGCGCTGCGGCGGTACGCGTTCCTGGAGGACCTGCTGCCCGCCACCGCCCGGCCGTGGCCGCTGCGCCGGGCCGTGCCGACGATCGGCTTCCGCCACCCGGCGTGATCGGCGGCACACGTGTTCGTGGCGGGTACGAAAAAGCTCTCGGTGTTGCCCGTGCCGAGTCGTAGGCTTGGTAACCCAGAGGTTGTCGATCGGCGAGAACCCTGCAACGGGAGGTATGTGCAGGCCACAGGGCCGGCCCATGACGCAGACACCCATAGCTCAGACCCCCGCGCCCGGGCAGGCGCGAGCCCAGTTCACCGTCCCGGCCAAGCACCCGATGGTGACCGTACTGGGCTCCGGCGACTCCCTGTTGCGCGTGATCGAGAAAGCCTTCCCCGCGGCCGACATCCACGTCCGGGGCAATGAGGTCAGCGCCGCCGGAGACGCGACGGAAGTCGCCCTCATCCAGCGCCTGTTCAACGAAATGATGCTGGTGCTCCGCACCGGTCAGCCGATGACGGAGGACGCAGTGGAACGCTCGATCGCCATGCTCAGGGCGAGCGAGAGCGGCGAGGGGGAGGAGACGCCGGCGGAGGTGCTCACCCAGAACATCCTTTCCAGCCGCGGTCGCACGATCCGCCCCAAGACGCTCAACCAGAAGCGGTACGTCGACGCCATCGACAAGCACACGGTCGTCTTCGGCATCGGCCCGGCGGGCACCGGAAAGACCTACCTCGCCATGGCGAAGGCGGTCCAGGCACTCCAGTCCAAGCAGGTCAACCGGATCATCCTGACCCGGCCCGCGGTCGAGGCGGGTGAACGCCTCGGTTTCCTGCCGGGCACCCTCTACGAGAAGATCGACCCCTATCTGCGCCCGCTGTACGACGCGCTGCACGACATGCTCGACCCCGACTCGATCCCCCGGCTCATGGCTGCGGGCACGATCGAGGTCGCGCCGCTGGCCTATATGCGCGGCCGGACGCTCAACGACGCCTTCATCATTCTCGACGAGGCCCAGAACACCAATCCCGAGCAGATGAAGATGTTCCTCACCCGCCTCGGTTTCGACTCGAAGATCGTCATCACCGGTGACGTCACCCAGGTCGACCTGCCGAACGGGACCAAGAGCGGTCTGCGCCAGGTCCAGGACATCCTGGAAGGCGTCGAGGACGTGCATTTCTCCTGGCTCACCTCCCACGACGTGGTCCGGCACAGGCTCGTCGGCCGTATCGTCGACGCGTACGAGAAGTACGACAGCCGAAACAGCCACCACGGGAAGTAGTCGCAGCACGCCATGTCGATCGACGTCAACAACGAGTCCGGAACCGAGGTCGACGAGCGGGCGATCCTCGACATCGCCCGCTACGCGCTCGCGCGGATGCGGATCCACCCCCTCTCCGAACTCTCGGTGATCGTGGTGGACTCCGACGCCATGGAGCAGCTCCACATCCAGTGGATGGACCTGCCGGGCCCGACGGACGTCATGTCCTTCCCGATGGACGAACTGCGCCCGCCGACCAAGGACACCGAGGAGCCACCGCAGGGGCTCCTCGGCGACATCGTGCTCTGCCCCGAGGTCGCGAAGAAGCAGGGCGAGGAGGCGGAGACCCGGCACTCCATGGACGAGGAGCTCCAGCTGCTCACCGTCCACGGAGTGCTGCACCTCCTCGGGTACGACCACGAGGAGCCGGACGAGAAGGCCGAGATGTTCGGCCTGCAGGCCGCGATCGTCGACGGCTGGCGCGCCGAGCGGGGTCTCACCGGTCCTTCGCCCGCCCCCACGGTCTCGTGAGCGTTCCCCTCGTCCTGGGCGCCGTCCTGCTGGTCGTCGTCGGCTGGCTGGCGGCCTGCGCGGAGGCGGGCATCGCCCGCGTGTCCAGCTTCCGGGCCGCCGAGGCGGTCCGTTCCGGGCGGCGCGGCGGCCAGAAGCTGGAGCAGGTCGCGGCGGACCCGACCCGCTACCTCAACGTCGCCCTGCTGGTGCGGGTCGCCTGCGAGATGTCGGCCGCCGTCCTCGTCACGTACGCCTGTCTTCAGGAGTTCCCGAGGACCTGGGAGGCGCTGGCCGTCGCCATGGCCGTGATGGTCCTCGTCTCCTACGTCGCCATCGGCGTCTCGCCGCGCACCATCGGCCGCCAGCACCCGCTGAACACCGCCACGGCCGCCGCGTACGTGCTGCTGCCGCTGGCCAGGGTGATGGGCCCGATCCCGCAACTGCTGATCCTCATCGGGAACGCCCTGACCCCGGGCAAGGGGTTTCGCAAGGGACCGTTCGCCAGCGAGGCCGAACTGCGGGCGATGGTCGACCTCGCCGAGGCGGAGTCGCTGATCGAGGACGAGGAGCGCCGCATGGTGCACTCCGTCTTCGAACTCGGCGACACGCTCGTGCGCGAGGTCATGGTGCCGCGCACCGACCTGGTCTGCATCGAGCGCTACAAGACGATCCGGCAGGCGCTGACCCTGGCCCTGCGCTCCGGCTTCTCCCGCATCCCCGTCACCGGGGAGAACGAGGACGACATCGTCGGCATCGTCTACCTCAAGGACCTGGTCCGCAAGACCCACATCAACCGCGAGTCGGAGGCCGACCTCGTCTCCACGGCGATGCGCCCGGCGGCGTTCGTGCCCGACACGAAGAACGCCGGTGACCTGCTGCGCGAGATGCAGCAGGAGCGCAGCCACGTCGCCGTCGTGATCGACGAGTACGGCGGCACGGCGGGCATCGTCACCATCGAGGACATCCTGGAGGAGATCGTCGGCGAGATCACCGACGAGTACGACCGGGAACTCCCGCCCGTCCAGGAGCTGGAGAACGGCTGCTACCGGGTGACCGCCCGCCTCGACATCGGCGACCTGGGGGAGCTGTTCGACCTCGGCGAGTACGACGACGAGGACGTGGAGACGGTCGGCGGACTGCTGGCCAAGGCGCTCGGGCGGGTACCGATCGCCGGTGCCTCCGCGGTGGTCGACCTGCCCGACGGGCGGCGGATCCGGCTGACCGCCGAGTCCACGGCGGGCCGCCGCAACAAGATCGTCACGGTGCTGGTGGAGCCCGTGGATCCGGAGGGGGAGGAAGAGGAGTGACTCCGCAGCAGCTGAGGGATTTCTGCCTGGAGTTCAACGCGAGCGCGGAGGAGTTCCCCTTCGGCCCGGAGATCTCCGTCTTCAAGGTGCTCGGCAAGATGTTCGCGCTCAGCACGCTGGACGCGCACCCGCTGACGGTGAACCTCAAGTGCGACCCCGACGACGCGGTGCGGCTGCGGGAGGAGTACGAGGCGGTGGTGCCGGGCTGGCACATGAACAAGCGCCACTGGAACACCGTGACGGTCTCCGGGGTGCCGGACCGGCTGCTCCGCGAACTGATCGAGGACTCCTACGACCTGGTGGTGGCGGGGCTGCCCAGGACCCAGCGGCTGCGGCTGGACCGGGCCTGAGGGCCGTCCGCCGTTTTCTGGCGGGCGCACGACGACGGCCGCGGCACCTCGCCGCGTCGTCGGAAGGCCCGCATGCGCCGGCATGCGGGCACTTCTCCGCCTCGCGCTGCACCGCACCGGACGCCGCGAGCTTCCCGGCAGACCCTTCCGGTCGCGCAGCACCGGAGATCGCGGGGGAGGGGCGTGCGGCGGGGCTCGTATGCTCGGCACATGACTGAGAGCACCGAACTCGGCCCCGAGGACCGCAAGATCGTCACGCTGGCGCGCAGCGCCCGCGCCCGCAACGGCGTGCCGGAGGGCGCGGCCGTCCGGGACGAGACCGGGCGCACATACGTCGCGGGCACCGTACGGCTGGAGTCGCTGAGGCTCAGCGCGCTCCGGACCGCCGTGGCCATGGCCGTGGCCAGCGGCGCCACCTCGCTGGAGGCGGCGGCGGTCGTCTCCGAGGCCGAGACCCCGTCGGACGAGGACCGGGCCGCGGTGCGGGACCTGGGCGGCCCGGAGACCCCGGTACTGCTCGCCGGACCCGACGGCACACTGCGGGTCAGCGTGACGGCGGGCTGACGCCGGGGCCGGTCGAGGTCGCTGCGGGGCAGGGACCTCGACAGTATCTGATGGCCCATCAGTCGAGGGGTTCCGTCGCCCTTGACTTCTTCTCGGCCGGAGCCGTCAATGAGCCCCCGTCGGCGCGGAGGAGCCGCTGCGCCGCGTCCCGCAGGAGGGGGCCCATGCGTCCGATCACGCATCCGACCATCCGAAGATCCGCCGTTCGCAGACGCTCCGGCCGCGGACGCCGCCTGGCCGCCGCGCTGGGCGTCGGCGCGCTCGTCGTCGCCGGGGGAGGCGGGCTCGCGACGCCCGCGCAGGCCACGGTGACGGCCTCCGTGCCGGTCGACTTCCCCACCCACTGCATCCCGCCGGACATCGCGGGCATCCCGCCGATCGACGGGACGACGAAGGCCGAGATCACCGTCGACAACGCCGTGCCGGAGGTGGGCGACACGGTCACGGTCACGTACACCGTCGTCCAGCCGGCCGCGGGCAACCCGGTCGACCTGCCGCTGCCCGCCGACATCATGACGCCCACCGGCCGGGTCGCCGTCGGCGGAGCCCAGAGCGCGAGCGTCACCGTCACGGGGCCGAAGAAGAACGCGCCGGTGCCCGGCAAGGGCGCCTTCCCGTCGTTCTCGATGACCGGCACCTTCACGGTCACCGCGCCCGGCCGGATCACCCTGTCCCCCGGCGACTACAACATCCACACCAGCTACATCATGGAGCTGGACACCCCGTGCACGGTGACGGATCCGCCCGCCCCCGTCTCCGAGACGATCATCGCGACGGACGGTGGCGGACAGGTCAACGAGCGCTCCATCCGGCTCGGTGCCGGGTCCGGCGCGGCGGGCCACGCGGTCACCGTGACCGGGGCGAAGTTCACCCCGGGCGCGGCCGTCACGCTCGCGGGCCGGGCGGGCGACCGCCAGACCGCCGACACCGCCACCGTCACGGCGGACGCCACCGGCGGCTTCAGCGGCCGGATCACCGTCGACGACCCGGCGACCACCGGGATCGTCGCCTACGAAGGCGATGCCTGGGACGCGGCCAGAGGTGCGGGCCCGCAGGCGTACACCGTCACCGGGGGCGGCGAGGTCCCGGACGGCAGCCAGCGGCTCACCACCTCCGTCAGGGCGGGCACCCTGTCCATGGTCCAGGACGGGGACACCGTCGACCTGTCGGCGGTCGACTTCGGGCGCGGCGGCGCGGCCCGGGGCTCCCTGCGCACGGTGACGGTCGAGGACTACCGCGGCGGGCCCGCCGGCTGGTCCCTGACCGGAAAGGTCACCGACTTCACCGGCCCCGGCGGCGCGGCCATCGGCGCGTCCGCGCTGCGCTGGACCCCGGCCTGCGCGACGAAGCCCGGCAGCCCCAGCACCTGCGCGGCCGGTTCGGCGGGACCGGTCGGTGGCGCGGGCGCCACCCTCGCGTCCACGCCGAACGGGACGGCCACCGGCGGCGAGTTCACCGTCGACGCGCGGCTCGCCCTGGACGTACCGGCGTACACCGCACCCGGCGCGTACTCCGGCGTCCTCACCCTCACCCTCACCTGAGAGGGCCCGGCCGGTGGACCCGGGGCGCGCACCCGCCCGGGCCCACCGGCCCCGGCCGCCCCCTGCCCGGTGAGCCGGTCCCCGACCGGTCCGGCACCCACCGCCCCGACACCCGCCCCCGACCGATCCGGAGGCTCCGCACCGTGCGCAAGCTGTACGTCCCCCTCCTGGCCGGCGCCCTCCTGCTCGCCGGCGTCCCCGCCGCCCACGCCGCGGACAACGGCAGCTGGTCGGTCTACCCGGCCGCCGCGCAGAGCGGCAGGCGCCCGTACTTCTACCTCTCCGCCGACCCCGGGGCCACTCTCCACGACACGGTCACCGTCGCCAACAAGACGGACCGGCCGCGAACCTTCCGGCTGTACGCCGCCGACGCCTACAACACCGCCCGCGACGGCGGATTCGCCGTCCGCTCGCGGGACGAGCGGCAGCGTTCGGTCGGCGCCTGGGCGAGACCCGGCCGCGACCTGGTCACCGTGCCCCCGCACGGGTCGGTCGGTGTGCCGGTCACCATCACCGTTCCCCGCGACGCCGAGCCGGGGGACCACCCCGGGGCCCTCGTCGCCCTCGACGACCGCGTCGAACCCGCCGCGGGGGGAGCGGTCGCCGTCGGCATCCGGCAAGCTGTCGGCGCCCGGATCCACCTGCGGGTGAACGGGCCGACGCTGCCCGCGCTCTCCGTGGACGACATCGAGGTCGAGCACACCCGGCCGCTGGTCCCGGGCACCGGCCGGAGCAGCGCCGTCATCTCGTACACCCTCCACAACCGGGGCAACGTCACCCTCGACCCGAAGGTCGTCCTCCGGGCCGAGGGACTCTTCGGCCGCACCCTCCTCGCCCGCGACCTGAAGCGGATCCCGTCCGAACTGCTGCCCCGCCAGCGGGTCCGGCTGACCGAGCGGTGGGCCGACGCGCCCCAGCTGGAATGGGGCGAGATCGAGCTGACCGCGAGCGCCCGAGGCACCCGCGAGTCCGCCTCCGTCCCGTACATAGCGCTGCCCTGGCTGATGGCAGGGATCCTGCTGGCGGTCGTCGCCGCCGGGACCGCGGGGATCCGGCTGCGGATCCGCCGGAGGCGCGCGCGAAGCACCTGAGCCGGCCCCCGGCGGGCGCGCCGCGGCCCTCGGTACGGCGGGACCGCCGGGATCGGGGACAATGGGCGCCATGAGCGTTCGACCTGACACAGAAGCCGCCGCACAGCAGGGCGCGGACCACGCACCCCACCGGGCCGGCTTCGCCTGCTTCGTGGGCCGCCCCAACGCGGGCAAGTCCACCCTCACGAACGCTCTGGTCGGCCGGAAGGTGGCGATCACCTCCAACCGGCCCCAGACCACCCGGCACACCGTGCGCGGCATCGTGCACCGCGAGGACGCGCAGCTGGTCCTGGTCGACACGCCCGGCCTCCACAAGCCGCGCACGCTGCTGGGCGAGCGGCTCAACGACGTCGTGCGGACCACCTGGGCCGAGGTCGACGTCATCGGCTTCTGCCTGCCCGCCGATCAGAAGCTCGGCCCCGGCGACCGGTTCATCGCCAAGGAACTCGCGGGGATCAAGAAGACCCCGAAGATCGCCATCGTCACCAAGACCGACCTCGTCGACTCCAAGCAGCTCGCCGAACAGCTCCTCGCCGTCTCCCGCCTCGCCGAGGAACTCGGCTTCGAATGGGCCGAGATCGTCCCGGTCTCGGCGGTCAAGGACAATCAGGTCGGTCTGCTGGCCGATCTGATCGCCCCGCTGCTCCCGGAGAGCCCCCCGCTCTACCCGGAGGGCGACCTCACCGACGAACCCGAGATGGTCATGGTCGCGGAGCTGATCCGGGAGGCTGCCCTCGAAGGCGTGCGCGACGAGCTGCCGCACTCCATCGCCGTCGTCGTCGAGGAGATGCTGCCCCGCGAGGGCCGCCCGGCGGACCGGCCGCTGCTCGACATCCACGCCAACGTCTACATCGAACGTCCCAGCCAGAAGGGCATCATCATCGGCCCGAAGGGCAGGCGGCTGAAGGAAGTCGGTACGAAGTCCCGCAAGCACATCGAGGCGCTGCTCGGCACACCCGTCTTCCTGGACCTGCACGTGAAGGTCGCCAAGGACTGGCAGCGCGACCCCAAGCAGCTGCGGAAGCTGGGCTTCTGAGCCAGTGGGCCGAGGGCCCGGGGCCGACGCCGCACGAGCCGTCGGCCGGGCGCCCGGTCAGCCGTAGGCCCGGTCCCCTCCCGGCCGCCTCACGCACCCTCCTTCAGGACGCGTGAGACCAGGGCGCGCTGCGCGTCGGTCAGCCGGGGGTCCGCGCAGTGGACCGAACGTCCGTCCACCGTGATCCGGTACTGGAAGCCGTCCGGCACGCCCCGGGGCGGGGAACCCTGGCCCGCGGCGAGCGCGGATTCGGCCAGCGCCTCCCACTCCGCGGCATCGGCCCGTCCGGCGGTGTCGACCTCGCCGTTGCGTGCGATACCGGCGAAGCCGCCGGTCCTGCTGACCTGAATCCGCATGCGGTTGTCCTCCATCGCCGGACGGGCCGGGGCACGGGCCCTGTCGTCTTCGCCGGACGGGCCGGAGCACGGGTCCGATCGTCCTGCGCGGCCGGCCCGATCCTCCTAAGTGGCCGGAACGCCCACCTCCGACCACGCCTTCAGCACCGCTTCGATCTCGTCACCCTCCCCGAAGCGGTCACGGGCGGCGTCCACCGTCAGGCGAGCGAAGTCCGCGAAGTCCGCGTCCACGGCCAGCCGGCCGCCCGTGAGCACATCGAACCAGATCTGCCCGGCCCGTTCCCACGCGTTGCCGCCGAGCGCCGTCGCCAGCATGTAGAAGGCGCGGTTCGGAATGCCGGAGTTGAGGTGCACCCCGCCGTTGTCCTGACTGGTGTGGACGTAGTCCTCCATCTTCCCCGGCTGCGGGTCCTTGCCGAGCACGTCGTCGTCGTACGCCGTGCCCGGCTCCTTCATCGAGCGCAGCGCGACGCCCTGGACCTCAGGGGCCAGCAGACCGGCGCCGATCAGCCAGTCCGCCCGGTCCGCGCTCTGGCCCAGCGTGTACTGCTTCACCAGCGAGCCGAAGACGTCGGACACCGACTCGTTGAGCGCGCCGGACTGGCCGTAGTAGCTCAGATTGGCGGTGTACTGGGTCAGGCCGTGCGTCAGCTCGTGGGCGATCACGTCGATCGGGAGGGTGAAGTCCAGGAAGATCTCGCCGTCGCCGTCGCCGAACACCATCTGCTCGCCGTCGAAGAAGGCGTTGTTGTACTTCTCGTCGTAGTGCACGGAACCGATCAGCGGCAGTCCGTTGTCGTCGATCGAACGGCGGCCGTACACCTTGAACAGGAGGTCGAAGGTGGCGCCGAGCCCCGCGTACGCGCGGTTGACGCTCGCGTCCTGCGTCGGCTCCGCGCCCTCGGCGCGGACCTTGGTGCCGGGCAGCGTGGTGCCGTTCCGGCAGTCGTACAGCGTCCGGTCGGGCGTGTCGGACGGCTCGGCCCCGGCCGCGCGGGTCGCGGACGGGGCGGTGACCGTCGCCAGATGGCGGCGGGTGCGGCGGGCGGCGTCGCTCTCCAACGTCCGCCGGGCGCGCCCGGCGAGATCGGCGTTGTCCGAGCGGGAGAGCCTGTCGAGGACATGGGGCGGCACGATGGTGCAGAAGACGGGGCGGAACCCGTTCTGGGAGTGAGGCTGCATACATTCGACTGTGGCAGCACGTAATCGGCTTGTCGCTGGTTGCGACGGCGGTTGGTCAGATGGAGTGATCGGCCGCGCCCGGGTGTTTCGAGTGCCCGGCCGCGCAGAGAGGTTCCGGCCCGTACGGCCTCGATGCCGCACGGTGCTCCCGATCCCGTACGGCGGTCGCGATTCCGCATAGTGATACGGGTCGGACGCCTCAGGCGTATCTCGGTTACTCTCGTCGCATCATGCGTTTCGGGCTGCTTCTTCTTAGCTGCCGCGGCGAGGGCCTGTAGTCGTAGGCCGACCCCCTCCCCGCGGAGTCTGGTGGTGCAGCGACACGTCGGCCGTCCCATTGGTTGGACCCCGAGGAGCCGCACGCCATGACCACCGATCGCCCCGCCCCGATGCCTGCCACGACCGCTGTCGGACGTCCGACGCCGATCACCAACGCCACCGGGATGCAGAAGCCGTCCGGGATGCCGATCCACAAGTACGGCCGGTACGAGGCCGTCGACATCCCCGACCGCACCTGGCCGGACAAGCGGATCACCGTCGCGCCGCGCTGGCTCTCCACCGACCTGCGCGACGGTAACCAGGCCCTGATCGACCCGATGTCGCCCGCCCGCAAGCGCGAGATGTTCGACCTGCTCGTCCGCATGGGCTACAAGGAGATCGAGGTCGGCTTCCCGTCCTCCGGGGACACCGACTTCGCGTTCGTCCGCTCGATCATCGAGGAGGGCGCGATCCCCGAGGACGTGACGATCTCCGTCCTGACGCAGGCCCGTGAGGACCTGATCGAGCGGACCATCGAGTCCCTGGTCGGCGCCCGACGTGCCACCGTGCACCTGTACAACGCCACGGCCCCCACCTTCCGCCGGGTCGTCTTCCGCGGCTCCAAGGACGACATCAAGCAGATCGCCGTCGACGGCACCCGGCTGGTCATGGAGTACGCGGAGAAGCTGCTGGGCCCGGAGACGATCTTCGGCTACCAGTACAGCCCGGAGATCTTCACCGACACCGAGCTGGACTTCGCCCTGGAGGTCTGCGAGGCGGTCTGCGACGTCTGGCAGCCGGAGGAGGGGCGCGAGATCATCCTCAACCTGCCCGCCACCGTGGAGCGGTCGACCCCGTCCACACACGCGGACCGCTTCGAGTGGATGTCGCGGAACCTGACCCGCCGCGAGCACATCTGCCTGTCCGTCCACCCGCACAACGACCGCGGCACCGCCGTCGCCGCCGCCGAACTGGCCCTCATGGCCGGCGCGGACCGGATCGAGGGCTGCCTGTTCGGCCAGGGCGAGCGCACCGGCAACGTCGACCTGGTCACCCTGGGCATGAACCTCTTCTCGCAGGGGGTCGACCCGCAGATCGACTTCTCGCAGATCGACGAGATCCGCCGAACCAGCGAGTACTGCAACCAGATGGAGGTCCACCCGCGCCATCCCTACGCGGGCGACCTCGTCTACACCGCCTTCTCCGGCTCCCACCAGGACGCCATCAAGAAGGGCTTCGACGCCATGGAGGCCGACGCGGCCGCCCGGGGCACGACCGTCGACGAGATCGAGTGGGCCGTGCCGTACCTGCCGATCGACCCGAAGGACGTCGGCCGCAGCTACGAGGCCGTCATCCGGGTCAACTCGCAGTCCGGCAAGGGCGGCATCGCCTACGTCCTGAAGAACGACCACAAGCTCGACCTGCCGCGCCGGATGCAGATCGAGTTCTCCCGGATCATTCAGGCCAAGACCGACGCCGAGGGCGGCGAGGTCACCCCGGCGCAGATCTGGTCCGTGTTCCAGGACGAGTACCTGCCCAACCCCGAGAACGCCGCGGCCCAATGGGGGCGCGTACAGATCCGCTCGGGCCAGTCCACGACCGGCTCCGACGGCCGGGACACCATCACCGTCGAGGCGACGGTGGACGGCACCGACACCGTGCTGACCGGCACCGGCAACGGTCCGATCTCCGCGTTCTTCGAAGCGCTGCAGGCCATCGGCATCGACGCCCGCCTCCTCGACTACACCGAGCACACCATGAGCGAGGGCGCCAGCTCCCAGGCCGCCTCGTACATCGAGTGCGCCATCGACGGACGGGTGCTGTGGGGCATCGGCATCGACGCCAACACCACGCGCGCCTCGCTGAAGGCGGTCGTCTCCGCGGTCAACCGCGCCGGCCGCTGACCCGGCCCGCCCGACGGCGTAGGCGACCGCACGGCCCAGTACCCCGCCCCCGCTCCGGCCGGGGGCGGGGTTCGGCCATCTCCGGGGTTGTGACGATCGGGGTACTGACGGCACCTCACGACTGTGGTTAACATCACGTCCACGCGGCAATGTTGCCGGAGGGGGCACCTCCCGTGCCCTTGGGGCCACGGGGGAGTTACGGAGGTGTGCGACGTGCGGTCAGCCCTGGGACAACGCGCCATGAAGCTGCGCATCTGCGGCATCCGCACCGTCTGGGACGCCGTAGGTGACGGCGAGTTCTTCTGCCCCGGCTGCGGCGGCGACCGCAACTACCGCAGGCTCACCGGACGCCGCCGCTTCGCCGTGCTCGGCGTGCCGATGCTGCGCCGCGGCACCACCGGGCCCGTCGTCGAATGCGCCGCCTGCCGGAGTCACTTCGACACCGATGTGCTCGACCACCCCACCACCACCCGGCTCTCCGCGATGCTCCGGGACGCCGTCCACACGGTCGCCCTCGGCGTCCTCGCGGCCGGCGGCACCACCTCCCGCACGGTCCTGCGGACCGCCGCCGCCACCGTGCGCGGTGCCGGTTTCGACGACTGCACGGAGGAACAGCTCTCCACCGTCGTCGAGGTCCTCTCCGCCGACATCGGCCACGGCTCCGCCTTCGACCCGGCGGCCGAGGCGTGCGGCGCCGCCCTCGCCATCGAACTGCACGAGGCGCTGGAGCCCCTCGCCCCGCACCTGGCCCCCGCCGGACGCGAGGCGATCCTCCTCCAGGGCGCCAGGATCGCCCTCGCCGACGGCCCCTACGGCCCGTCCGAGCGCGAGGTGCTGACCACGGTGGGCGGGGCGCTGCGGATCTGCGCCGAGGACACCGCCCGGCTGCTGGCCGCGGCGGCCCGCACCCCCTCCTGACCGCTCCTGCCCGCACGCCCCCGGGAGCCCCACCCGGGAGTGCGGGTGAGAGGCCCCGTCCCCGTACCGGACAATGGACGCATGAGCTTGTTCCGGGACGACGGCGTGGTGCTGCGCACGCAGAAGCTGGGCGAGGCCGACCGGATCATCACGATCCTCACCCGCGGCCACGGCCGGGTACGGGCCGTCGCGCGCGGGGTGCGGCGCACCAAGTCCAAGTTCGGCGCCCGTCTGGAGCCCTTCTCCCACGTCGACGTGCAGTTCTTCGCCCGGGGCGGCGAGCTGGTCGGCCGGGGGCTGCCGCTCTGCACGCAGAGCGAGACGATCGCCCCGTACGGTGGCGGCATCGTCACCGACTACGCCCGCTACACCGCAGGCACCGCGATGCTGGAGACCGCCGAGCGGTTCACCGACCACGAGGGCGAGCCCGCGGTCCAGCAGTACCTGCTGCTCGTCGGAGGGCTGCGCACCCTCGCCCGCGGCGAGCACGAACCACACCTCGTCCTCGACGCCTTCCTGCTCCGCTCGCTCGCCGTCAACGGCTACGCGCCCAGCTTCGAGGACTGCGCGAAGTGCGGCATGCCCGGACCGAACCGGTTCTTCTCCGTCGCGGCGGGCGGCATCGTATGCGGCGACTGCCGGGTGCCCGGCAGCGTCGTACCCTCGACCGAGGCCGTCGGCCTGCTGAGCGCGCTGCTCACCGGCGACTGGGAGACGGCGGACGCGTGCGAGGCGCGTCATGTCAGGGAGGGGAGCGGACTGGTGTCCGCGTATCTGCACTGGCATCTGGAGCGCGGGCTGCGCTCACTGCGGTACGTAGAGAAGTGACACAGGCGGATCAGGCACGGATCCGGCATGGATCAGGCACAGGGAGCGAGACAGTTCATGGCAGTACGCGGGATGCTGGGCGGCCGTAACCGACGCGACTACAAGACCCCGGAGCCGCACCCCTCCGGTGCCACGCCCCCGAGGATCCCCGGCGAGCTGGTGCCCAAGCACGTGGCCATCGTGATGGACGGCAACGGCCGCTGGGCCAAGGAGCGCGGCCTGCCGCGCACCGAGGGGCACAAGGTCGGCGAGGGCGTCGTCATGGACGTCCTCAAGGGCTGCATCGAGATGGGCGTCAAGAACCTCTCGCTGTACGCGTTCTCCACGGAGAACTGGAAGCGGTCCCCGGAGGAGGTGAAGTTCCTGATGAACTTCAACCGGGACGTGATCCGCCGCCGCCGCGACGAGATGGACGAGCTGGGCATCCGCATCCGCTGGGTGGGGCGCATGCCGAAGCTGTGGAAGTCCGTGGTCCAGGAGCTCCAGATCGCCCAGGAGCAGACGAAGGACAACGACCGGATGACGCTGTACTTCTGCGTCAACTACGGCGGCCGGGCCGAGATCGCCGACGCCGCGCAGCGCATCGCGCAGGACGTCGCGGCCGGGAAGCTGGACCCGTCCAAGGTCAACGAGAAGACGTTCGCGAAGTACATCTACTACCCGGACATGCCGGACGTCGACCTGTTCGTCCGCCCCAGCGGTGAGCAGCGCACGTCCAACTACCTGATCTGGCAGAGCGCCTACGCCGAGATGGTCTTCCAGGACGTGCTGTGGCCGGACTTCGACCGCCGCGACCTGTGGCGGGCCTGTCTGGAGTACGCCCAGCGGGACCGGCGGTTCGGCGGCGCCGTGGAGACGGCCCCCGCGCCGAAGGGCTGAGCGGACGGCGGGGGCCGGCGCACACCGCCCGCCCCCGCCGCCCGGGCCCTCACTCCTTCTCGTCGGCGCGTCCGGCGCATTCCGCGCAGGTGCCGAAGATCTCCACCGTGTGCGCCACGTTCACGTATCCGTGCTGCGTGGCGATCGACTCCGCCCACTGCTCCACGGCGGGACCCTCGACCTCGACGGCCTTGCCGCACATCCGGCACACCAGGTGGTGGTGGTGTTCGCCGGTCGAGCAGCGGCGGTACACGGACTCGCCGTCCGTGGTGCGCAGCACGTCCACCTCGCCCGCGTCGGCGAGGGACTGGAGGGTGCGGTAGACGGTGGTCAGCCCGACCGAGTCGCCGCGGTGCTTGAGCACGTCGTGCAGCTCCTGGGCACTGCGGAACTCGTCCACCTCGTCGAGCGCCGCCGCCACCGCCGCCCGCTGCCGGGTCGACCGGCCACGTACCGGGGCCGCGTTCGTTCCACTGATCGGCGCCGTCGCCACAGCCGCCTCCTCGTGTCGCCCGTACCTGTGTCGGGCCATTGTGCCAGTCCGCCCGGTTCTCGTGGTCACACCCGGAGTTCGTCCTCCACGGGACTGCCGGCCCCTGCTTCAAGGGTGCACTCGCCGGAGGCTTCCTCGCTCCGGCGGGCCCGCCGCCGGGCCAGCGGGGTCGCGAGGAGCGTCAGGGCGACGAAGACCGCGATGGCCAGCAGCACGATCGTCGCACCGGGCGGTACGTCCTGGTAGTACGAGGTGACGGTGCCCGCCAGGGTCACCGCCGTACCGATGACGACCGACAGCACGAACGTCAGCCGGAACGACCGGGAGATCTGCTGCGCCGCCGCGACCGGCACCACCATCAGGGCGCTGACCAGCAGCAGCCCGACGACCCGCATCGCCACGGTGACGGTCACCGCCGCGGTCACGGCGACCAGTAGGTTCAGCGCGCGCACCGGCAGCCCGGTGACGCGGGCGAACTCCTCGTCCTGACTGACCGCGAACAACTGCCGCCGCAGCCCCAGTGTCACCAGCAGGACGAAGGCGGCCAGCAGGCAGATCGCGGTGATGTCCTCGGTGGAGACGGTGGCGAGCGAGCCGAAGAGGTACGAGGTGAGGTTGGCGTTGGAGCCGGTGTCGGAGAGGTTGATCAGCAGGACGCCGCCCGCCATGCCGCCGTAGAACAGCATGGCCAGCGCGATGTCGCCGCGGGTGCGTCCGTACCAGCGGATCAGCTCCATCACCACGGAGCCGGCGACGGCGACCGCCGTGGCCATCCACACCGGGCTGGTGGACAGCAGGAAGCCGAGGCCGACGCCGGTCATCGCGATGTGACCGATGCCGTCGCCCATCAGGGCCTGGCGGCGCTGGACGAGGTAGACACCGACGGAGGGGGCGATGACGCCGACCAGGACGGCGGCGAGCAGGGCCCGCTGCATGAAGGGGGGATCGAGGAATTCCATGATCAGCTCAGCAGTCCGGTCCGGACGGGCTCGGTGGCCGCGTGGGGGTGTACATGGTCGTGTCCCGGCAGGGCGTGCTGGCCCACCGCCTTCGGGGGCGCCCCGTCGTGCGTCACGCAGCCGTCGCGCAGCACGACCGCGCGGTCGATCAGCGGCTCCAGCGGGCCGAGTTCGTGCAGCACCAGCAGCACGGTGGCGCCGGTGGCGACCTGTTCGCGGAGCGTCGTGGCGAGGATCTCCTGGCTGCCCAGGTCGACGCCGGCCATCGGCTCGTCCATGATCAGCAGCTCCGGTTCGGCGGCCAGCGCCCGGGCGATCAGTACGCGCTGGTGCTGTCCGCCGGAGAGCGCGTTCACCGAGTCCCCGGCCCGGTCGCTCAGACCGACCAGTTCGATGGCCCGGTCGACGGCGGCCCGGTCCGCCCTGCGGAGCGGGCCCAACCGCGTACGGGAGAGCCGCCCGGACGAGACGACCTCGCGGATCGTGGCGGGCACGCCGCCCGAGGCGGTGGTGCGCTGGGGCACGTAGCCGACGCGGGACCAGGCGCGGAAGCGACGCAACGGGGTGCCGAACAGTTCGACGGAGCCGCCGGTGAGCGGGACCTGGCCGATGACGGAGCGCACGGCGGTCGACTTGCCCGAGCCGTTGGCGCCGAGCAGGGCGACGACCTCGCCGCGGTGGACCGTCAGGTCGATGCCGCGCAGCACCGCACGCGCGCCGAGCGTGGCCGTGGCGCCCCTGAGGGCTATCACGGGGTCTGTGGTAGTGCTCCCGTACTCGGGCATGAGCGCCTCCGATGCTGCTGTGGCGGTTGTCGCGTGGGCCTCGGGGGAGGCAGTCGCCGCTTCTGCCGTGTGGGCGGCGTGCGCCGTGCGGGGCGCATGGGCCGTGGGGGTCGTGCGGGTCACTTCGCGCCGAGCGCCTTCTGCAGTGCGGCGAGGTTGGACCGCATGACCTCGATGTAGTCGTCGCCCTTGGACTTGTCCGTGATTCCCTCCAGCGGGTCCAGGACGTCCGTCTTCAGACCGGTGTCCCGGGCGAGGGTCTTCGCGGTCCGGTCGCTGGCGAGGGTCTCGAAGAACACGGTGGTGACCTTGTTCTTCTGCGCGACGGCGTGGATCTCGCTGATCCGGGCGGGGCTGGGCTCGGCCTCGGGGTCGATGCCGGCGATGCCCTCCTGGGTGAGGCCGTAGCGCTCGGCGAGGTAGCCGAAGGCGGAGTGGGTGGTGATGAAGGTCCTGGTCGCGGTGGACTTCAGGCCCGTCTCGTACGCCGTGTCCAGCGCGTCGATCTTGCCGACCAGCGCTTCCGTGTTCTTGCGGTAGTCGGCGGCATGGTCGGGGTCGGCCTTCTCCAACGACGTGCCGACGCCCTTGGCGACCTCGGCGTACTTCACCGGGTCCAGCCAGATGTGGGGGTCCGCCCCGGCCCCGTCGCCGTGGTGCTCGTGGCCGTGCTCGTCGCTCCCGGCGTGGTCGTGGTCGTCGCCTGCCTCGGTGCCGTGTTCCTCCAGCTTCGTGAGCTCGGAGGCGTCGACGACGTTCTTGACGCCGGACTGCTTGATGGCGTCGTCGACGGCGGGCTGGATGCCCTTGAGGTAGAGGACGTAGTCGGCGTCGCTCAGCCCGCCGATCTGCCTCGGGCTGAGCTCCAGGTCGTGCGGCTCGACGCCCGGCTTGGTCAGTGTGGTGACCGAGACGTGCTTTCCGCCGATCTGCTCGGCCAGGTACTGCATCGGATAGAACGAGGCCACCACGTCGAGCTTGTCGCCGTTCTTGTGATCGGCGGCGTCCGAGGCGGAGCAGGCCGTGAGGGCGGTGAGGCCGAGGGTGACCGCTCCGGCGAGGGTGATGGTGGGTATGAGGCGGCTGACGTTCATGACACTCATTTTCAATGAAATTGGAAACGATTGTCAACAAGGATGATGAGATGGTCATGCGGCCGACCGGACCGCCACCGATTTGATCCGAGGGGAGGGCCCGCCGGTAATCTGTACCATTCGACGTTCGTCCTCGTAATGAAGAGAGCACCGTGGCCGCCGACAAGATCGACTCCATCGTCAGCCTGAGCAAGCGCCGTGGCTTCGTCTATCCCTGCAGTGAGATCTACGGCGGTCAGCGGGCCGCCTGGGACTACGGGCCGCTGGGCGTCGAGCTGAAGGAGAACCTCAAGCGCCAGTGGTGGCGCTACATGGTCACCTCGCGCGAGGACGTGGTCGGAATCGACTCGTCGGTCATCCTGGCCTCCGAGGTGTGGGCCGCCTCCGGCCACATCGCCACGTTCACCGACCCGCTGACCGAGTGCACCTCCTGCCACAAGCGCTTCCGCGCCGACCACCTGGAGGAGGCGTACGAGGAGAAGCACGGCCACCTCCCCGCGAACGGCCTGGCCGACCTCAACTGCCCCAACTGCGGCAACAAGGGCACGTTCACCGAGCCCAAGCAGTTCTCCGGTCTGCTCTCCACCCACCTCGGCCCGACCCAGGACTCCGGCTCGGTCGCCTACCTGCGCCCCGAGACCGCCCAGGGCATCTTCACCAACTTCGCCCAGGTCCAGCAGACCTCGCGCCGGAAGCCGCCGTTCGGCATCGCCCAGATGGGCAAGTCCTTCCGCAACGAGATCACCCCGGGCAACTTCATCTTCCGCACCCGTGAGTTCGAGCAGATGGAGATGGAGTTCTTCGTCAAGCCGGGCGAGGACGAGAAGTGGCACGAGTACTGGATGGAGCAGCGCTGGAACTGGTACACCGGCCTGGGCCTGCGCGAGGAGAACATGCGGTGGTTCGAGCACCCGCAGGAGAAGCTCTCGCACTACTCCAAGCGCACCGCCGACATCGAGTACCGCTTCCGCTTCGGCGGCAGCGAGTGGGGTGAGCTGGAGGGCGTCGCCAACCGCACGGACTACGACCTCAAGGCGCACTCCAAGGCGTCCGGCACCGACCTGTCGTTCTTCGACCAGGAGGCCGGCGAGCGCTGGACCCCGTTCGTCATCGAGCCGGCAGCCGGTGTCGGCCGCGCGATGCTCGCCTTCCTCCTCGACGCCTACATCGAGGACGAGGCGCCCAACGCGAAGGGCGTCATGGAGAAGCGCACCGTGATGCGCCTCGACCCGCGCCTCGCGCCGGTCAAGGTCGCCGTGCTGCCGCTGTCCCGCAACCCGCAGCTGTCGCCGAAGGCCAAGGGTCTCGCCGCCGACCTGCGGCAGAACTGGAACATCGAGTTCGACGACGCGGGCGCCATCGGCCGCCGCTACCGCCGCCAGGACGAGATCGGTACGCCGTTCTGCGTCACCGTCGACTTCGACACCCTGGACGACAACGCGGTGACCGTGCGCGAGCGCGACACCATGAAGCAGGAGCGCGTCTCCCTGGACCAGATCCAGGCCTACCTCGGCGCCCGCCTGCTCGGCTGCTGACGCCCGCTCGCACCGCCTGGGCCGCAGCGGCGGCCCGGTCCGTGGCATCGGCCGGAGCCCCCGGTTCCCCGCACCCCGTGCGGAGGAGCCGGGGGCTCCGTCGTATGCCGCCGTGCGCGGTTCCGGGCCGACGCGCGGGAAAAGCGGGTGCGGTGGCGGACGGAGGCGCAGTACGGTGCCGCCATGTCTTCTTCGTTCTTCCAGATCTACGAGTGAGAGCGCGGCGGGTCCGAGCACCCGCCGCCCACCGGATCGATCAGAGGCCGACTCGGGCCTCCTTCCCCCTCTCGCCCTTCACCATGAATGGGAGAACACCGTGGCCAAGAGCCGTAACAGCCTCCTCGGCGTGGGCGGACAGCGCAAGAAGCTGTCCCGCGCCGACCAGCAGGGCATGGGCACCGCACGCCAGGCCGACCGCAAGGCGGCCGCCGACCAGAAGCAGGAACTGCTGCGCCGGATGCGCGAGCGTACGCAGTCGGCTCCGGACCTTGCGCGGGAGGAGTCGTCGTCGGACGGCTCGTCGCAGCCGGACATGACCGAGCAGGACGGCCCGGCGCAGAGCTGACCGCTCCCCGATCCCCGTACGAACGCGCACCGTTCGCCGACGGCATCGGCCGGGACGCGTGAGGACGCCCCGTCGGCCGACGGGGCGTCCGGGAATGGAAGCCGGACCGCCACGGCGGAGGGCCCGAGTGGATCGGGGCCTCCGCCGTGGCGCGTTTTCAGGGATCGAGCGCAGTGGCGGGACGGGCTCTCAGCGCTTGGTGGTGCTGTTGAACAGCGAGCGTGACCAGACATAGCCGACCAGGGCGATGCCGACGCACCAGGCGAGCGAGATCCAGGCGTTGTTCCCGACCTCCGAGCCGGAGAGCAGGCCGCGCAGGGTCTCGGTCATCGGTGTGAACGGCTGGTGCTCGGCGAACCAGCGCAGGCCCGGCGACATCGAGTCGGCCGGCACGAAGGCGGAGCCGAGGAACGGCAGGAACTGGATCAGCAGCGGCTTGTTGCTCGCGGACTCGACGGTCTTGGAGATCAGGCCGAGTGCCACCGACAGCCAGGTGACGGCGAACGCGATCGCCGCGAGCAGACCGGCCGCGGCCAGCCACTCCAGCGGGCTCGCCCCCGAGCGGAAGCCGACGGCGAGCGCCACGCCCACGACCAGCACGGTGCACACCATCGTCTGGACCACGCTGCCGAGGACATGGCCCGTCATGAACGACGAGCGCGTGATGCTCATGGTGCGGAAGCGGTTGATGATGCCCTCGGTCATGTCGGAGCAGACCGCGATCGAGGTCGACATCGAGCCGGCGGCCACCCCCATGACGATGATCCCCGGGGTCAGGTAGTTCAGATACGCGTCCCGGCCGCCGCCCATGCCGACGCCGATCGAGTCACCGAAGGCGTACACGAACAGCAGCAGCATCAGGATCGGCGTCATGGCGCTGCCGAACCCCACGCTCGGATAACGGATCGCGTGCTTGAGGTTGCGCCGCAGCATCGTCATCGAGTCGTGCACGGCGTAGGCGAGGGTGCTCATCGCAGGGTCTCCTTGATGTGAAGCGCCGAGGTGGTGCCGGTGCCGGTGGTGCCGTCGCCGGTCAGGGCGAGGAACACGTCGTCGAGGTCGGGGGTGTGCACGGAGAAGTCGGCGGCCCGGATGCCGGCGGCGTCGAGCCGGTCGAGCAGGGCGCGCAGCGCGTCGATGCCGCCGTCGCCCGCCACGCGCAGGGCGAGGTTCTCGTCGTCGCGGGCCGCGCCGGGGAAGGCGGCGCCCGCGCGCTCGTACTCGGCGGGGTCGGTGAACCGCAGCCGTACATGGCTGCCGGGGATCCGCGCCTTGAGCTCGTCGGCGGTGCCCTCGGCGATGATCCGGCCGCCGTCGAGCACGGCGATCCGGTCGGCGAGCTGGTCGGCCTCCTCCAGGTACTGGGTGGTGAGGAAGACGGTGGTGCCGCCCGCGACCAGCGAGCGCACCGTGTCCCACATGGTGCGGCGGCTGCGCGGGTCGAGCCCGGTCGTCGGCTCGTCCAGGAAGATCACCCGGGGGTCGCCGACCAGTGTCATGGCGATGTCGAGCCGACGCCGCATACCGCCGGAGAAGGTCGCGGCCCGCTTGTGCGCGACGTCCGCGATGTCGAACCGCTGAAGCAGCTCCCGGGTACGGGACCGGCCTTCGTGCCTGCCGAGGCGCAGCAGGTCGGCCATGAGGAGCAGGTTCTCCTCGGCGGTGAGCAGGTCGTCGAGCGCGGCGAACTGCCCGGTGACGCCGATCGCGGCGCGCACCTTGTCCGGTGACGTGGCGACGTCGTGGCCCGCCACCAGGGCCTGCCCGCCGTCGGCGGCGACGAGCGTGGACAGGATCTGCACGGTGGTGGTCTTGCCGGCGCCGTTCGGTCCGAGCAGCGCGAACACGGACCCGGCCGGGATGTGCAGATCGATGCCGTCGAGCACGGTCTTGTCGCCGTACGACTTGCGCAGACCGACGGTGGAGACGGCGGCGGGCGGTCGTGAACCGGCCGTCCCTGGTGTGGGCATGACAGAAGAAGACATGGGGTCCTCCCGTTCGAGGGCTGGGGTGACTGGGGAGCGGGCGAGTCGGCGAGCCGGTGCTCAGACCTTGGCGCGGCGGATGTCGATGTTGCCCCAGCGGGTCCGGGCACGGACCTCGACGGTGTTCTCGGCCTCCGTCGGCGGGGCGGAGTCGGCGAGTGCGTTGTGCACCTGCCCGCGCTCGGAGCTGACGTCGAGCCAGGCGGCGGTGCCCTCGCGGACGCCGACCTCGATGCCGCCGTAGGCGGTCTCCAGGTGGACGACCCCACCGGCGACCTCGGCGACGCGCAGGGCGCCGTGGGCGGTGGTGGCGGTGACGGAGCCCTCGGCACGCTCGATGTCGATGTCGCCGTGGGCGCCGCTCACCCGGAGGTCGCCGGTCACGGCGGCGACGGTCGTGTTGCCGTGCGAGTTCTTCAGGACGGCGGAACCGTCGACGGTGCCGACGCGCAGGCTGCCGGAGCTGGTGGTGATCCCCGCCGTACCCTCGATCCGGTCGATGAAGACCGAGCTGTGGGAGGCGTTCAGCCGGAGCGGCCCGGTCGCGTCGAGGCGGACGTTTCCGCCCGAGGTCTTCACCTGGACCTCGCCCAGCCGGCCCTCGCCGACCACCTGGGTCCAGGAGCCGGTCAGGTCGACGCGCGAGCCCGCGGGCAGCTCGACCGACACGTCGACGGCGCCGGTGGGGCCGATCAGGTAGCGCTGCTTCGTCCTGATGGTCAGGACGCCGCTCGCGTACACCACCTCGGTCTGCTCGGCGGCCCGCACGTCCTTGTTCTGCTTCGGGCCGGCGGGCCGCACCTCGACGACCGTGTCCAGGCGGTCGCTCGCGGTGAACCGGATCGAGCCGGCGCCGACGTGTGCGGTGACCGAAATCGGTTCGGGAGTGTCGAAAGAAGGCATGGCTGTACCGTCCTCATGAGTCCTTGGGGCGTCCCCGCTGGTGGGACGTGGTGTGGGTGGAGTGGGGCGGACGCACCTAGTGCCGCTCCCGGCAACGTTTGCCCCCGTCGCACCGTCCGGCACGCACGCTCGCGGCGTTGGCCGAAAGTCCATGTAGCCCGCTACGAGGGCTTTCGGCCGCCTTGCGATCGCACGACCGGACGACGCTCCTTCCGGGCAAACCTTGCCGGTCACGGCACTAGTGCTGTGGCCGGAAGGGTTTGCCGGGGAGCTCGCGGCGTCCGGTGCGGTGCGTCGCGAGGCGGAGGATCGTCCTCGGGGACGTACTCGCGTGGTGCGACAACGGGGCGAGGTGCCGTGCCGGGCGTCGCGAGCCGGTGAACCCTTCCGGTCGCAGCATCAGCGCACCCAGCCCGTGAAGCTCTGTCCGGTGGTACGGGACTTCTCCGGGGTACGCGCTCGCGCGCCGCCCTCGACCGCGGCCGACACGGCCCGCACCAGCCACGCGTTGACCGACAGGCCCTCGCGACTCGCGGCCTCCTCGGCGCGCGCCTTGAGGTGTGCCGGCAGACGCAGATTGACGCGGGCGGTGCCGCCTTCGTCGCTGTCGGCGGGCGCCTGCGCCCTGACCGGTTCGACAGGGGCGACGGCCGCTTCCGTGACGCCGCCGCCGGGCGGTGGTGTCACCACGAAGTCGGGGTCCAGCCCGCGCAGCCGTACGTCGACCGAGCCGGGGGCGAGCTCGCGGGTGATCTCGTCCATCGCGGCGGAGAGGACATTGAGCATGGTCAGACGGGTCGCCGACTCCAGAGGAGCGGTGAGCCGTTCGGCCAGCTCGCGGGCGTCTTCCCCGCCGGCTTCGGCGGCCACCGCGAGTTCGCGGCGCAGGGTGTCGACATACGGGGTGAGGTCCATGGCGCCATAGTGGCATCACTGTGGCGCCATGCGCAAGCCCCGGCGGCGTCTTGTGTGGGGGTGTTGCGAGGGTGTCCGCTCTGACCTGCGGAAACATGATGGAGGTGGGCTGAGTCGTGGTGGCATCACGCCTGCTCGTGCGCCAGCGGTTGTGCGGGATGGCGCCAGGTGGTGCCAGGTGGTGCCAAGTGGTGCCACTTGGTGGCGCCGCCCCGTCCGGCGGCCGGAGCGGGGCTGGAGCGGCTTCAGGCCCGGGAGCTCGCCGTGGGCTGCTTCCCGACGCGGGCGGCTGTCCGGGCCTCCAGGCGCACGGCGGTCCGGCGCGCCGTCTCCCGTGCCCAGCGCCCGCTCGTCAGCGCCCCCACCAGCAGGACGCACAGCCCGCATCCGGTGATGATCCACCACGCCGGCCTGCCCGCGTCCACGAAGGCGGCCGCGTACGCGGAGCCACGCGGCGATCCGGTCCCGGCCACGCCCGCCGCGAGCACCGCGCCGATCACGGCGACCCCGAGCGTCCCGCCGACCTGCCGGCTGGTCGAGGCGACGGCCGCGGCCACCCCGGCCTGAGCGCGGGGCATCCCGGAGACGGCCGTGTTGGTGATCGGCGCGTTCACCATGCCGAAGCCGATGCCGAACAGCACGTACCCGGTGAACAGCAGGACGTTGTCCGTCTCCGCCTCGAACGCGGCGAACATCAGCCCGCACGCCGTCATGGCCGTCCCGGCCACGAGCAGTGGCAGCCGCGGACCCCGGCCACCGACGAGCCGTCCGGACAACGGGGCGCAGACGAAGGTCAAGGCCGCCATCGGCAGCATGTACAGACCGGCGTGCAGCGCGCTCAGTCCGCGCACGTTCTGCAGGTAGAGCGTGTTGAGGAACAGGAACCCGCTCAGCGCGGCGAACGCGCAGACCGCTATGGCGGTGGCTCCGCTGAACGGGGCGCTGCGGAAGAACCGCAGGTCGATGAGGGGTTCGGTGCGCCGCGGCTCGTACAGCAACAGCCCGGCGAGGGCTGCGACGGCGAGCACGGCGAGTCCCAGGACATGCGGCGCGGTCCAGCCCACCGTCGGCGTCTCGATGATCACGTACGTCAGCGAGCCGAGCAGCGCCATCACCAGGAGCTGCCCCACCGGGTCCGGGCGGCGCGGTTCGGGGGCGCGGGACTCGGGGACGTAGCGCCAGGTGAGCAGCAGCGCGAGGAGGCCGACCGGCAGATTGACCCAGAAGATCGAGCGCCAGCCGACCGAGTCCACCAGCAGCCCGCCGACCAGCGGACCCGCCGCCATCGAGATGCCGACCACGCCGCCCCACACCCCGATGGCGCGGGCCCGTTCGCGTGGGTCGGTGAAGGTGTTGGTGATGATCGACATCGCGACCGGGTTCAGCATCGAACCGCCCACCGCCTGCACCATCCGGAACGCCACCAGCGACTCCAGGTTCGGCGCCAGGGAGCAGAGCAGCGAGCCGAGGGTGAAGAGGACCAGCCCGGTCCGGAACACCCGGCGACGCCCGATCCGGTCGGCGGTGGACCCCGCGAGCATCAGCAGCGAGGCCAGCACCAGGGTGTAGGCGTCGATCGTCCATTGCATGCCCGCGACGGTGGCGTGCAGTTCCTTCTGGATGGAGGGGAGGGCGACGTTCAGGACGGTGTTGTCGAGACTGACGATCAGCAGACTCATGCAGCAGATCGCCAGCACCAGTTGCCGTCGGCGATGGCTGAGCTCGGGCATGCATTGATAGTACGGTTAACTAATGAATCCCGCCGACCGGGCGGGGCCGGACGGAGTACTTCACGCCACGGACGGCGGCGGACCGCTCCGCGCCGTACGCGACAATGGAGCAATGACCACGTTCGCCCCCTCGCTCCCGCAGCTCCGGATCGGCCCGCACACGGTGCAGCCGCCGGTGGTGCTCGCCCCCATGGCCGGCATCACCAACGCCCCGTTCCGCACCCTGTGCCGGGAGTTCTCCGGGGGCAAGGGGCTGTTCGTCAGCGAGATGATCACCACCCGGGCGCTGGTCGAGCGCAACGAGAAGACCATGCAGCTGATCCACTTCGACGCGAGCGAGACCCCGCGCTCGATCCAGCTGTACGGGGTGGACCCGGTCACCGTCGGCAAGGCCGTCCGCATGATCGTCGACGAGGACCTCGCCGACCACATCGACCTGAACTTCGGCTGCCCGGTCCCCAAGGTGACCCGCAAGGGCGGCGGCTCCGCGCTCCCGTACAAGCGGCCGCTGCTGCGCGCGATCCTCAACCAGGCGGTCTCCCACGCGGGCGATCTGCCGGTCACCATCAAGATGCGCAAGGGCATCGACGACGACCACCTCACCTACCTCGACGCCGGCCGGATAGCCGTCGAGGAGGGTGTCAGGGCGGTCGCCCTGCACGGCAGGACGACCGCCCAGCACTACGGCGGCACCGCCGACTGGGACGCCATCGCCCGGCTCAAGGAGCACGTCCCGGAGATCCCGGTGCTCGGCAACGGCGACATCTGGTGCGCGGACGACGCGCAGCGGATGATGCGCGAGACCGGCTGCGACGGCGTGGTCGTCGGGCGCGGCTGCCTGGGCCGTCCCTGGCTGTTCGGTGATCTGGTGAGCGCGTTCGAGGGCACCGGGACGAGGCGGGAGCCCCGGCTGCGCGAGGTCGCCGGCGTGATGCTGCGGCACGCGACGCTGCTGGGGGAGTGGCTCGGCGACGAGGCGCGGGGCGTGATCGACTTCCGCAAGCACGTCGCCTGGTACCTCAAGGGCTTCTCGGTCGGCTCGGAGATGCGCAAGAAGCTGGCGGTCACCTCCTCGCTGGACGAGCTGGGCGCGCAGCTGAACGAACTCGACCTGGACCAGCCGTGGCCGGACGGAGCCGACGGGCCGCGCGGGCGCACCTCGGGCAACAACCGCGTGGTGCTGCCGGACGGCTGGCTGAAGGACCCCTACGACTGCGCGGGCGTGAGCGCGGACGCGGAACTGGACACATCGGGCGGCTGAGTGCTGGTCGCGGCCGGCCTCCCAGGGCCTGCGACGGCGCCGAGGGCCCGCCGGGGACGTACGCCCCGGCGGGCCCTCGGCCTTTCCGCGGCCCGGCGCCCCGCGCCCCTCCCGGCGCCTGTGCCCCTCCCGCACATGAGGCACCGCGTGCCGCTACAGATGGCGTACTCATCTGAGCGTCGAATCCAGCCAGATTCGGCGATATTTGGCCAGATGGGCATCTGGATGCGCTCGTTACGCACGCCGCGAAGCGGGTTTGCTCACGCTGAGCTACCATTTATTGATCAATGTGTGACCGTCGGGCGTTTTTGACGTGTCCAGATGGTGACATCTGAGCGCCACCCGTAGAGTGATTCTCGCCACTCTGAGAGTCGCGCCGCTCAAATGAGCGCAATTTCGAGGGGTGCATTTCTCAAATGATGGCACTCGGTGCCAGTGGCTCGTATTTTGATCGATCGACGCTTCCGTTGCGCAGAGTGGTCGTTCGCGGCAGCATTGATTGCGGCAAGTGGTGATGTGTTCAAGAAGTGAATACTTGTCTTTGGTGGGAGGACGGGCTGCGTCACTTTCGATCTGCTGGCGGACGAGTGGCCGAGCCCCCATGACGCGCAAGTGGACGTACCCAGACACCTTCGATCTGGGTATGTTCCTCGCCGTCAGGGCAGCCACCGCGTCTTCGAGGAGTCGAGACCCGTGTCGGAAAACAAAGATCCCCACGTATCCAACCCGGAATCCCCGGCGTCCCAGGGGCAGAAGTTCGTTTACGACTTCACCGAGGGCAACAAGGATCTGAAGGACCTCCTCGGGGGGAAGGGCGCGAACCTCGCCGAGATGACCAACCTCGGTCTCCCCGTTCCTCCGGGGTTCACCATCACCACCGAGGCGTGCAAGGTCTACCTGGAGAGCGGTGCGGAGCCGGCGGAGCTGCGCGACGAGGTCAGCGCCCACCTCGACGCCCTTGAGGCGCGGATGGGCAAGAAGCTCGGTCAGGTGGACGACCCGCTGCTGGTCTCGGTCCGTTCCGGCGCGAAGTTCTCGATGCCCGGAATGATGGACACGGTCCTCAACATCGGTCTGTCCGACAAGTCCGTGGCCGGTCTCGCCACGCAGGCGGGCGACGAGCGGTTCGCGTGGGACTCCTACCGGCGCCTCATCCAGATGTTCGGCAAGACCGTGCTCGGCGTCGACGGCGACCTCTTCGAGGAGGCGCTGGAGGCGGCGAAGGAGACCAAGGGCGTCACGGTCGACGTGGATCTCGACGCGGCCGACCTGAAGAAGCTGGTCAAGCAGTTCAAGAAGATCGTTTCGAGCGAGGCCGGACGCGACTTCCCGCAGGACCCGCGCGAGCAGATGGACCTGGCCATAAAGGCGGTCTTCGACTCGTGGAACACCGACCGGGCCAAGCTGTACCGCCGCCAGGAGCGCATCCCCGGCGACCTCGGCACCGCCGTCAACGTCTGCTCGATGGTCTTCGGCAACCTCGGCCCCGACTCCGGCACGGGCGTCGCGTTCACCCGCGACCCCGCCAGCGGCCACCAGGGCGTCTACGGCGACTACCTGCAGAACGCGCAGGGCGAGGACGTGGTCGCCGGTATCCGGAACACGGTGCCGCTCGCCGATCTGGAGTCGATCGACAAGAAGTCGTACGACCAGCTGATGCAGATCATGGAAAAGCTCGAGACGCACTACAAGGACCTGTGCGACATCGAGTTCACCATCGAGCGCGGTCGGCTGTGGATGCTGCAGACCCGGGTCGGCAAGCGCACCGCAGGTGCCGCCTTCCGGATCGCGACCCAGCTCGTCGACCAGGGCCTGATCGACGAGGCCGAGGCACTCCAGCGGGTCAACGGGGCCCAGCTCGCGCAGCTGATGTTCCCGCGCTTCGACGAGGAGGCGGACACCGAGCTGCTCGGCCGGGGCATCGCGGCCTCGCCCGGCGCCGCGGTCGGCAAGGCCGTGTTCGACTCGTACACCGCGGTGAAGTGGTCCCGGTCGGGCGAGAAGGTCATCCTGATCCGCCGCGAGACCAACCCCGACGACCTCGACGGCATGATCGCGGCCGAGGGCATCCTGACCTCGCGCGGCGGCAAGACCTCGCATGCCGCCGTCGTCGCCCGCGGCATGGGCAAGACCTGCGTCTGCGGTGCCGAGGAGCTGGAGGTCGACACCAAGCGCCGCCGGATGACGGTGGGCGGCCGGGTCGTCGAGGAGGGGGACATCGTCTCCATCGACGGTTCCACCGGCAAGGTGTACCTGGGCGAGGTGCCCGTCGTGCCGTCCCCGGTGGTCGAGTACTTCGAGGGCCGGATGCACGCGGGCGCCGACGACGCCGACGAGCTGGTCTCCGCCGTGCACCGGATCATGGCGTACGCGGACCGGGTGCGCCGGCTGCGGGTGCGCGCCAACGCCGACAACGCCGAGGACGCGCTGCGGGCCCGCCGCTTCGGCGCCCAGGGCATCGGCCTGTGCCGCACCGAGCACATGTTCCTCGGCGAGCGGCGCGGGATGGTCGAGAAGCTGATCCTGGCGGACACCGACGACGAGCGCGAAGCCGCGCTGGCGGAGCTGCTCCCGCTCCAGAAGGCCGACTTCATCGAGCTGTTCGAGGCGATGGACGGACTGCCCGTCACCGTGCGGCTGCTGGACCCGCCGCTGCACGAGTTCCTGCCCGACATCACCGAGCTGTCGGTGCGGGTAGCGCTCGCCGAGGCCCGCCAGGACGCCAACGAGAACGACCTGCGTCTGCTCCAGGCAGTGCACAAGCTGCACGAGCAGAACCCCATGCTCGGTCTGCGCGGCGTCCGTCTCGGCCTCGTCATCCCTGGACTCTTCGCCATGCAGGTACGGGCGATCGCCGAGGCCGCGGCCGAGCGCAAGAACGCCAAGGGCGACCCGCGCGCCGAGATCATGATCCCGCTCGTCGGCACGGTGCAGGAGTTGGAGATCGTCCGCGACGAGGCCGACCAGGTCGTCGCCGAGGTCGAGGCGGCCACCGGCACCCAGCTGAAGCTGTCCATCGGCACCATGATCGAGCTGCCGCGTGCCGCGCTGACCGCCGGTCAGATCGCCGAGGCCGCACAGTTCTTCTCCTTCGGCACGAACGACCTGACCCAGACGGTGTGGGGCTTCTCCCGCGACGACGTGGAGGCATCGTTCTTCACCGCGTACCTGGAGAAGGGCATCTTCGGGGTGTCGCCGTTCGAGACGATCGACAAGGACGGTGTCGGCTCGCTGGTCCGCAGCGCCGTCGAGGCCGGCCGGGCCACCCGCCCGGACCTGAAGCTGGGCGTCTGCGGCGAGCACGGCGGCGACCCGGATTCGGTGCACTTCTTCCACGAGGTGGGCCTGGACTACGTCTCCTGCTCCCCGTTCCGCATCCCCGTCGCCCGCCTCGAAGCGGGCCGGGCGGCGGCGGAGTCCGTCGGCAGCGACAGCCGCTGACGCGGTCCGTCCCCCGACTTCCGGGGCCGCCGCCCGCCGGTTCGTACCCCTCAGCGGCCCGGCGGCGGCCTCGGAACTTCCGGTAACCGGGAATTCCGGAGCCGGACCTCCGGAGCTGGAACTTCCGGTAGCGGGAATTCCGGCACCGGACCTCCGAAGCCGGGACGGCCCCTGGGCGTGAAATCCCGAGGCGGGGGGCCCCGGGGGGGGGCCCCCCCCCCCCCCCCCCCCCGCCCCGCCCGGCCCCCCCCCCGGGGGGGGCCGGGCCGCGGCGTGCCAGCCCGGGGCGGGCGGGGCGGGGCCCCCCCCCCCCCCGCG